>BEIM01000467.1 GCA_002898995.1 bacterium HR36 | reverse complement strand
CAGCTGCCCGTGTTCCTGGCCCACGGCATTGCCAACGCCGTCATCCCTTGCTAGACAGCCCGCAAGGCGGCCAGTTTGCTCTATTTGGCGGGGTTGCCCGTCGAGTTGCGGCTTTACCCGACTACACACCGGCTTCATCCGGCCATGCTTCAGGATGCTAATCGCTGGATTATGGGTTTGGTAACCGCCACCCCGTAACCGCCGCGGGAACTGTTCGGGTCGTCTCGGCGTCATAAATACAAGGCCTGGCGTGTGCCGGGGATAGTTTTTACCTAAGGTCCAGTGGGGATGGCGGAAGATGCATCCAGCCGCAACAAGGGGAGCAAAGCGAGCGCGGTGGCTAATCGTGGGACTTGTCAGCGTTTGCCTGGGTTTGCTGGCCGACGCGGAAGATCCTTCAGCTCTTGTGGAAGTATCGCCAGGTTGGACGGTGCAAGAGGTGGTGTCGGGAACGGACTTGCGCTGTCCCCGAGCGCTGGCGTTCGACCGATTTGGCGCCTTGTGGGTAATAGATGGGGTAGGCCAGGAAAGTCGGTTGGTGTGCTTCCGCAGTCGCGGTTCTGATGCCCGATGGGACCAGCACACAGTCATTCCGACGGCGCTGGGGCATCAGCTGGAGGCCATCGCTTGCTGGGGCGATTGGCTTTACCTGGCAGGCCAAGGACAGGTCGTGCGTTATCGGCTGGAGCCATCAGGTTTACAAGGTGAAGCCGAGGTATTGGTGCGCGGCCTGCCGCGCAGCCCCATTCATCTCAGTGCGACAATCTGGGGCTTGTGGCTTGGGACATGCGGCGGCGAAATAGTTCGGCCTGGGCACAAGGCTTTGGCCCTGCCGCGGGCTGCTAGTGTCTGGGTCTGTGTGCCTTATGACGGAGCGGCACCGCAATTGGTGGCGTGGGAAACAGCCCGATGGTGTGGCCCCCCGGTAGCGGATATGCGCGGCCGCATCCATTGGCTTAGTGTGGCACCGAACGGCGCATTGCGTGGTCGGGTTTGGGATGCTTTGACCGGTGTGCAGGACGTCGCTAGAAACGGTGAGGCGCAGTCGGCAGCCCAACTCGAGCCTGAGAAACTAACATCCGCTAGCAGGGTAGCCTGGCGCCTGCCATTCTCCAGTTCGTCCCGGCCCGGATGGTGGCGCGGAAGTTTCGGTGAATTCGCCAGTTGCGCTCCAACCGATGTGGCCGGCTTTGCCTTGGAGTATGCGGAGAATGACAGGCCTGACGCCGCTCAGGAGCCAGCGCGGTTATGGGCGCGCATCTGGCCAGCACAGGTCGTGGCTGAGAATTTGTCCGCCCCAGCCTCGGTCAACGCCAAGCCAATGGTACGCTTGATTGCCAAGTCGCCAGCGTGTGTGTGGATTACAGGGATTGTCAACGCTCCCGATGGCTTGGTCTATCTTGGTGGGCGTTACCGATTGCCCGCGGGAACTACTGGCGGATTCGTCTGGCGTTTGCAGCCGACCCAACCGCCATGTGGTGTTTATTACCCGCAATGGCGCGAGTTAGCACAATTGGAAACCCCGCAATTGATCGAACGTTTGCGCAGCAATAACGCGTGGGAAATCCGCGCGGCCGAAGAAGAGATTAGCCGGCGGGGCAAGCCCTTGGCGGAGGCCCTGGTGGAATTTGCTCGGCATGAAGTTGCGGTGGAGGTAAAGGGAGCGGAAAGCGAACCGGCGAGGGTAGAAATAGGAGCGCGGGCACTGGAGTTGGCAGCGGTGCTGAATGCCACGGCGGCGCGGGAATGTGCGTTGGAATGGGCGCAGAGCGGGTCGGCGCCTTTGGTGTGCGCCAGCCTCAGGGTGTTGCGTCGCCTGCGAGATGCCGAAACCCAGACCGCTCTCTTGCAGGTACTAGGCCACCGCGAGGAGCAAGTGCGCTCGGCGGCTGCGAGAGCATTGGGAGAAGTCGGTGGGGCTTCCTCAGCCAGTTACTTAGTTCAATTCCTTCGTTTTTATGACGGCCGCCAGCCCGCCGAGTTACAAGCTGTGGTGCGCGGCATTGAAAGTTGCGGCTCGGAGGGAGTGGCCGCTTTAGCCGAGTTGCTCGATACAGGCTCGGCCAGTGAAATAGCTCTGGCTGTTCAAGCGTGGACTCATCTGCGATCCCCTGAAGCTTTGCCTTACATCGAAAAATTCCTACACCATCCGCATCTTGGGCAGGAGGGATGGCCAGTTATTTTGCGTTGGTGGGCCAACTTGGCACAGCACTACGCCGCGGATGGCAAGCCGATTCTGGACTGGTTGGAAAAACAAGCTTCGCTGCCGGCGCCGGTCCTGGCCGAAGCACTGGCGGCGTTATCCGTAAGCGCTAGTGACCCGCAGCGGCTGGGGGCCTTGGCCGAATCATACCTGACGCATGAATCCGGTGCCGTACGCTTGGCAGCACTGGCTTGTTTGCGGGAGGTACCGCGGCCGACGGCGCTGGAAAAATTGCTGGGAATGGTTGTTGCCAATGCCCGTTCCAGCCAGGAGCGCTTGACCGCCGCAGCAATCTTGTT
>BEIM01000466.1 GCA_002898995.1 bacterium HR36 | reverse complement strand
CGAAGCGGTTCCGCCAACCGTGTGGTAGGTGATGTTTTCCGCCGATACGGCATAGCTGAGCAACCGCCGGCCGTCGTATAGCTCCAGGCGGGCATGGGTGTCGTACAGGGCCACAGCGCTCGCCTGCTGCGTCGGGTCGCGGGGCCTGATGCGGATCTGCTGCTGCCCGTCCCGCACGCGCACCAGGGCAAACAATTGCTCCTCATTCACCGCCAAACGCACTTCCGGTGGGCTCTCCAGACTCAGCCAGGGAATGCTGGGCCCGCCACCTCTTTCGACTCCATCCATGCGCGGTCGCGTCCCGCCCACTCCCGCAGTGGGGGATGTGCTGGGTACCGGCCATAGGCCAAACATGCCCGTACCTGCTGTCAGCGAGCCATAACCGATTCGCGGCAACCGTACAGGCGAAGCACGCTGCCAATCCCCATCGCTCGCCCGCCCATCCACCTCGATTTGCTTCACGCGAGCCAGGCGGTAGCTTTCCTGGCCGACCAGTTTGAACGGATATACCGTGATCACGCGATTACGGAAAGGCACGGCTCGTGCATGGTCTTGACCCGAATCGGCCCCTTCTGTATCAAGTGCTTTGCGGCGGTCGGGCATTTGTCGCAATTCGATCTGGAGTCGGGGCAACAAATGTGTGGCTTCGGCGCTGACCGCTGCGCTCAACTCGATGCGCAAGGGTTCCCCAGGCCGCAGTGACACCGCGTTGTCAGGCGTTGCCAGGCGCCACCCAGGCGGTATCTGCCAGCGTAGCTGAGCCTGCAAAGGCACGCGAAATTCCTGCGGGACTATAAGCTCCCCTTTGAGCAGGCTGAGGCCTTCGTGGACCGGCAAGCTGGGAGCTTCGCTTAGGGCCCGCCGCAGGTTCTCTCGCAACTGCTCGGTTTCCCAACAGAAGAATTCACTCGGCGGCACTCCCTTCTTGAGTACGAAACGATCCAGCACTCGCCCGATCGCACTGTAGGCGGTGACCGTCAGTTCGTCGCCAACACATTCGAGCAAAGTGAAATGATGGAGGGGCAAGGCCTGAGCGATGTAATTGCGCGGCCGGGTGCGATACAGCGGTGCGCCGCCGCCCGCGGTCGTCACAAAAACCACGCCCCGACTCTGCTCGCCTTGATACAAGCCGATCGGCCAAGTGCGCGCGTAAAAGTGATCGTGTCCGTTGAACACGACATGCACCGGATGCTGCCAGTCCAGAAAGGCCGGCGTCCACTGCCAGCGCAACGGCGAAATCGGGCGGGTTGCGTGTGCACTGAACAGCGGCTGATGAAACACCACGAAATTCCAGGTGCTGTCGTCGAGCTGCCGCAACTGCTCCGCCAACCATTTTTCCTGCGCTGCAGCCCAGCTCGCTTTGCCATCGCCGACATTGCTATCCAGACAGATAAACCGCGCCGTGCCGTATTCAAATGCATAGTAGCGTTCGTTGCCTGGCAATGCGAAATACGAGAAATACAGGGGCGAATCGTTTTCGTGATTCCCTGGCACGCCGATCAGCGGAACGCGCGAAATCAGTGGGGCTAAGGGTGCGAAAAACTCGCGGGCCCAGGAAGCGTGATTCTTCCCGTTGGCCACCATGTCGCCTGTATGCACCACCAGGTCCACGCGTTGCCTGGCGATTTGCTCAACGATTGCCCGGTGCACGGGCGGGTTTGAGCGCGAATCTCCATACACCGCGATCCGCCAACGCTTCGTCCCTGCCGCTGGAGCGGTTTGGAATGTGTAGACAGGCGAGACCGCGGCTCCGCTTTTTACGCGGTAGTAATAGCGTGTCCCTGGTCGCAGTCCTGTCAACCGCACCTCGTGCATCGTCCGGGGAGCACCGGCTTCCGCAACTTCCTGCCCTAGGTTTTCGGTCTCCCCGTATTCCACTGTGCCGGGCAATGCCTCCGTCGTCTCCCAGAGGATCGAAATGGCCGTTTGCGTAGGATATTGCAAGTAGGGTTCCACGTGAAACAACGGATGACTCGGCTTGTGTTGCAACTCCGGCAATGTGGGGGAGGGCCCTGCCTCTTGCTTTTCTTCGAGAACTCGCGGAGTACTAGCAACTCGCGGGACGCTTCCGACGTCTATCGGCTTGGGTTCCTCCGATAAAACCAGCCACCAAAACATTCCCGTCCCGCAGGCCGTTATCGCAATGACGATTGCCGCTGCGACTTTGCGATTGAGATTCCGCACGGTGTTGTTCCTTTGCTCGCGACTGCCCGACGCCGCTGCTCACGCCGACGCCATCAATATCCCGCGCCTGCGCAGCTTTGGCAAGGGGTCGTCTAAGACATTGCCCCG
Source organism: bacterium HR36 (assembly GCA_002898995.1). Classification (GTDB taxonomy): domain Bacteria; phylum Planctomycetota; class Planctomycetia; order Gemmatales; family HRBIN36; genus HRBIN36. Next base: position 214 of record BEIM01000466.1, on the reverse strand, counting down.
GCCTCATACCCCTGCTACGGCTAACGCTGGTCCGACTAGCTCACCGGCGTACTATCCCCTGCTCAGACCACAACCGCGCAGCGCTCCTTCATTACTAATCACATCCGGCGCAAACCTTGGTTGCGATTTACCGCTCGATCCAACCTCCGTGTACGCGACCTCGGATTGATTTAGCTCCCGTGTCTGTGCTATAAGAGCGCTGCGGCTATCCCTG
>BEIM01000465.1 GCA_002898995.1 bacterium HR36 | reverse complement strand
CGGGATGAATCCCGCACCACTGCCTAGCAAGGGCCAGCAAAGTTAGCCGGGCCGAGTGTGTTACGCCGAGCAGGCGGGATGAATCCCGCACCACTGCCTAGCAAGGGCCAGCAAAGTTGGGCGAAACGGAGGGACGGAGCCTCGCGGCATTTGCCTGCATCTCCAATCGGGAAACCAGGCCGGCAACTAAGCCGGCCACCATGCTTGGCTGCCGGCATTCGCGTGCCGCCTTGATCGGGAGGCGAACCAGGCACCCAGCAACTTAAACCGCCCACCGCGCCTGGCCGCATTCGCGAGCTGCCTCAGTCGGAAACCAGGCCGGCAACTAAGCCGGCCACCGTGCTTGGCTGGCGGCATTCGCGTGCCGCCTTGATCGGGAGGCGAACCAGGCACCCAGCAACTTAAACCGCCCACCGCGCCTGGCCGGATTCCCGAGGTGCCCCAGTCGGGAAGGTAGTCGTCGCGGTGTTGGCAGCCGGGGGCACTGAATTTGACTGGAACCATGCGTTAAGGTCTAAGTAGCCAGGGCTGCCGAATCTGGCTAGCGGTGTGTGCTGTCTTCTGGGCAGCGAAGGGCACGCGGGTCAACTTGCTACGGCGTTTGCACGCAATTCAAGGTTGTGTGCTGTCGTTGTCGCATATGCACGCAAGCGTGTTATGATCCATGTTTGCATGCAATTAAGGTTGTGTGCTATCCTCTGGGCGGGAAAGGCCACCCGATTCGGCGGGAACCGAGGGCAGCGGCCGAGGGGGCTAATGCTCCCTGACCCTGCATGGGTGGTGTGCTCGCATGCGACGAAGTTGCGGGCTATCGCTCGATGTCAACAAAGCCCGGAGGGTGCACCATCGCTAAGTCGCTCTGGCCTACACGTAACTTCTCTGGCCGTTAGCACGGCCCAGGGGTTTTCGCGAACAGGCATGACCTCGCCGATGCTCCGGTTTTCGCTGGACGCCAATAAAGCCCACAAGTGAGCCAGTGACCACCAGGCGAGTGGTGGCTTCATACTTGCTCTGGAGTTAAACAGAACTTGGAGAAGTGAAAGGCGTCAGAGGCAGGCAATCCTCATTAGGCTGTCGCTGCACGTTGATAAAGTCCAGAGTCAGGGAACGGGTTGGCTTCAGGGGCACGTCATCGCGGTACGTGGATAAAGTAGAGAGCGAGGCTTTCACTGGATGTGCTGAGGCGCTGAAGAGTGGCAGGGCTGACGGACAAAGAACCCCGATGGACAGATCGGCCGTCTGCGGCTAAGCCGATCCCTGTCATGCCTGAAGAAGGTGAAGCGGTAATGCGTCATTTTCCGGAACCGGAATGGCTACCCCCACCCGATTATTCGATTTGGATCGGAATAGCGGTGCTGCTGGGATTGTGCGCTGGGCTCGCGGTGGTGGTCTGGTGGGGCAGGAAGCGAAGCGGGCCCGTCGCCGATCCCGCGCTGCAGTTGCTCCAGACGTTGCTTGTTCTACGCAGCCGATTAGAAGGAGAGCAGATGCGGTGTTTAGCGACGGGTGGCGTTCTGGCCAAGGGACTTCCCGAGAGCGAAATGGCCCGCACTACGCCAGCCATTCTTGAGCAAGCGTACCACGAGCTGCACCGGTGGTGGCGGCAGTGGGGCGAACGCGAAAGTAAGGCGGCTGCCCCAACCCAACTGCTAGCTTTGCCGAAGCTCGAGTCGTTTGGCTCCCCGGCCACGCCTGACGATTCCGCGCCCGTCCCAGCAGCACGCCTGCGACATGCGATGAAAGCTCTCGGCGAAATCGTAGCCGAATTGCAGCAGATGCGCTTTAGCGGTCGTACGCCTTCCTGCTACCGCCTTATTTATCTACTCGAGCAAGCCAGCGCACTGGTAGCACAGATTGTTTGTCCGAGAAAATCGAAGTAGAGGCCCGCTCACCCTGAGCTCAGCTTTCCGCAGCAAGGCAGGGGCATTCGTGGCGTCTTACTGGCGTAGAGGTTGTCCGGCGTGGCAAGAGAGCGCTGAGATTGGCCTAACCCGCGAAATCGCTACATAGACAGGAAGTGAGCACCAGCCGATCCTAGCGCAGCAAGTATGGGGCAAGGAACTGCGCTGGCGCAGTCGTTACGTGTGAGATGCGATACGCTATTGCTTGGCAACGACACGAGCCGGTGGCCAACAGCTACGCAGAACGAATGGCCAGGCGCGAAGCAAATAGGCACAAACCCGACGCGGGAACACAACGGGTCGTCAGTCGACAAGGCAGGCGCGGCAAGGCTTATTCGACCGGCTTCTGGCAATTTTCGGCCTTAGAAGGGAGAATCTCAGGCGCTTTACCGTGAATCGCTTCGTAAACTTCCCGGCGATGCACGGAAACGGAAGCCGGCGCCTGAATCCCTAACCGCACCTTGTCACCGCGGATTTCGACGACCGTGATGATGATGTCGTCGTTGATGATGATACTTTCGTTTTTCTTCCGCGAGAGCACCAACATCGTCGCTCGTCCTTGTGCAGTGGGCTGAGCCGGAAGCTCGCCCGCCCCGATGCCCGTCCGCCTGACGTGGACCA
>BEIM01000464.1 GCA_002898995.1 bacterium HR36 | reverse complement strand
CGTTCCGATAATAGCGCAACTCGATATACAGCGGCAAGGGTCGGAAGTGCCGCGGGTTGACCAGCAGCGCCTTTGCCTGCGAATAGGCGTAATGCTGCAAGGAGGTGGTCTTGCCCGCACCCGCATTCGCAATCAGCACCAGCCGACCTACCTGATTGAATAGCTCATGCACCCGACCCCGCCGCAGTTCCGGCGCTGCGGTGTATCCTTCCTCCGATGCCCTATCGTCCGCTTCGTTCTCGGCGTCCTCGTCGGCGTCTTCGCGCGGAGGCTCGCTGTCCTCGTCGGCATCGTGGCCCAGTATTTCCTCGTCTTCGGGCACATCCGGCGGCAGTTCGCTGGCGAAGAGGTCATCCAAGCTCAACTCGTCATCGCCGGGCAATTCCTGAGCATCCAGCAGCACCCACCGCCGACAATGCTCCCGCCAGCGTTGCACCAACTCACGCAGGTAATCTTCGTTCTGTCGGACGAAATTCTCATGGTGATAGCCGGCAATCGCCCTTCGCAGTTCTTCCCGCAGGTTGTCGGTCGCGAACAGAAGCGTGAGCCAGATGTCAATAAAACCCTGAATTAACTCCCGCTCACTCCAGTCAGGCGCGTTGTGCGAACACTTGTTGCGTAGATTGCGTGCCCGCCAAGCGAAGTCGTGATAACGCCTGGAAGATGGGTCGGTCATCAAACCCAGCCGCGGACAATTGAGCAGATCCGTCAACATAGGACTACGCGGGGGTCGGCCTGGTTCGGTTGCCTGGTGGAGCCCCTCGTAAGCCTGCGGGTCGGCCAGTTTCAGCAGCCGTTTCAAACCGACTTCCATGCACACTGCCAAATCACACAGAGCATTGCCCCGATCTTGGACATGCGTCCGTTCACAATAGCTGCGCACTGCCGACAAAAGCCGCGCGGCGAAACCATCGAGGCCGGCATCGCCGGTAGGCAGTTCTGCCGATTGCGTAAACAGGTCAAAAATTTCCTCCAGCGACCGCCTCACGCGCAGATCGTCCCAGTCGCGCCGACATTCGCGGAGAACGTATTGCCGACATGCGCTCCAGTCGAACTGGCATGCGTGGTTCATGCTGCCTGGCCCTGCGCCCTCCGAGCCTCAACACGTATGATAGCCGCAGCCACTCAGCAGGGCAACGCATCAATCCTGTCCATGGCCGATAGGTTAGCGGACGAATGCCGCACGCCCGCTCACGCATGTCCTAACATCGTAAGCCGTGATTAACGGCGCATCTATAAAGAACTGGCCCTTTTCGGTAACATCTAGGGCGAGTAAGCAAGTGGTGGCTGGGCCTGGCATACGCGGGTGCGTTGCATTAAAGTGTCTGGCATCGCGAACATTGCAAACCAGCCAGAGTAGCGAATGTTCCTGCGCTGTGGTGGCACCTATTGTTGACAATTCCCAGCGAGAATCCTGCCATTGTTATGATTGAGGTGTGGCGAAAGGCCTGACGAAACCGCGTGGATTCACGCGGCACCGTTGCTATGGTCCAGGTGCAGCGGAAGGGCCGCTAACTGCGAACACCACCACGAATTGGAGGTCACCGCGTACGTACAGTGTGCGATTATCCTTGTGCCACTCCAGGGTAATGGTGCGGTCTTTATAGATGATGCGATATATAAGGCTGCGCTCGACCACATCCGGGCCGGTCAGTCTGAGCTCTGGGGCGGTGTGAATGTACGGCTGACCGTCTGGCTCTGTGGGAGGCTGAAAGCGGACTTGGTAAAGGTCGGGCAGCACGCTAAGCACAGCCTCACGACGTTCCGACAGACTGTTGACCTCGAGCCAGCGACTGCCTCGCCGCTGACCAGGATTGACATAGACAACATCCTCCCGAACCTCACGCCCCTTCTGCTGTTCTTGCCAGCGCCGATACCTTTCTTCGTAAGCTCGCAGCCGCTCTTGAATCTGTTGTCGATCCGAGTCGGGCCAATTTTGTTCCTCGGCCAGCCTGTCCAGGTTCCGGTAAAAGTCCAATGCCCGCAGCCGGAATTCGGCCTGCTCTATAAAAGCTCCACAAACTCCCCACTTTCTCTTAATAAATTCGCGGATCTTCTCCTGGTGCTCTTTTAGATCTCTTACCAGGTCTTGGTGGTTTATATACTCGCGCTCTCTGTGTGCTAATTTCTCTAAGTGGCGAAACACTCTGGACAGCACGTAAGCTACTGCGTCAACGTGCCGAAGAAGGGGTTCTAAGACAGGCCCACTGATCCCTCTAGCTTCTCTTAGCCAGTCTGGAGGTCCGTCGGCGACGCATTTGAGAGCTATTTCGGGCACGTCTTCGAGATCCCTGGACCGATTATCGGGACGTTCTGGCGGTTCGTGGGGCTCTTCCTTCTCCTGTCTCTCGAACTGCCGAACATTACTTACTAACTCACAGGCCAGTTGCCCAACCTCTGTCTCGGCAATGTACGCTCGCGGGTGTGCTTCGTATTGCGGGAGTTGCTCTCACTCTGCAGTGAGCCAGCTAGACTCGCGGAGTTCCAATTTCCAGACCAATTTCAGAGCCAAGTAAGCCGATTTGG
>BEIM01000463.1 GCA_002898995.1 bacterium HR36 | reverse complement strand
GCAGGCCCAGATAAGCTCGTAACCGTTCTTCGGTAGCGACTCGCTGAAAGCGGGAAATCGCCAGATGTTCCAGAGCCGCGACAAACTGTTCCTGCAACAAAAGCTGCCGCTGCTCACTGCGGCGCTGATGTGTCCAAGTGCGCTGGCACCGCTCCCATTCCTGCACAGCTTGGTCGAGTTCAGTTTCGGCAGCCTGCTGGGCACTGAGGACCTCCACGCGCCGATTTTCGAGAGTTTGGGCCCAAGCGTCCAATTGGGCAACCGCAAACAGAGAAGCAGCTTCGGCACCAGCCAGCCGCGCTCCTGGCACTTCCAAAAACTGCCAGACCCAGCTGAGCAAGGCAGCTTCGGCGTTTGCGGTCAGTGTTTCGAGATAGTTCCGCCACGGTTGCAAGACGACAAACGTGCGCCAGGAACCGGCTAGTTCGTCAGGGTTGCCGAGCCAGTCTTCCCAGGTTTGCAGTGCGGCGCGGGCGAAAAGTGGCAGTTCGCTGTGTTGTTGGCGCAGTTGGTGAAGCGCCTGACGCATTGCATCGAGAAAATCGCCACCCAATGCCTGGCTAGCGAGTTGCCCCAACTCGGATTCCACGGCGTCTGGAGCTATCCCGAGCGTCTCGACCAACTCTGGCCAAGTCGCCTCGGGGAAACTGGTGAAACCATCGCGGGTTGTATCCACCCATTGCCGCAGCAATTGGGCGGCCAAATGCAGGGCCAGGCCACGCAGGATTTGCCGCCGCGGATGCTCCAGGCAGGCCAAACCGAAAACGGATAATCTGGTGTTGGACTGGGCGGCGACATGGTTCGCAGCAGCCCCAGGAATGAGACACGGGGAGCTAACATCCCGTGCCTCATAACTAGCCGCCCTGTGTCCCGTTCGGCTATCGGTCGAAGCACTTTCCCAGGCCCGCATCAATGCCGCTTGCCGCCCTAGTGGACTGAACAATTCTCGAGCCAGCCAGTCTGCGGCCAGGTGAGAAATGTCCTGGCCTGATGGGCAAAACGCGATGAGGCAGTGGCGAAACGGTGCCGAAGCGTCCTGAAGCGGGGCCCCTTTCGCCTCATAGCGGGCGATGAACGGCCGACCTCCAGCCTGGAAATATTCCAGTTCACGAAGAGCGGCGTACATATTGGCAAGGGCTAACAAATTCCCCGGCTGCGATTCCGGGTCTAATACACCGAGCAAGGCGAGAACTCGCGGAGGAAAGTATCCCAGCTCCGCCAGCACCTGTCGGATCACGTAGGCCATATCCAGATACATGCCGCTTCCTGTGCCACCTGCCAGATGGGCTATCACGATCACCAATGGCCAATCGGAGCGCATTTCCTGCTGGCAGTGTTGGCAAGCGTGCTCCAAGGCTTGCGGCCGCGTGATAGCTTCAAGGGCTTGGTGCAGACGGTGGCGAATACTGCGATAGTGCTCCACAAAAGCCAACCGGCCCAAGGGACGCATTCCCCCAGTGACCTGACTGCGCGGCATACGATACAAGACCTGCGGGTCTAGCCATTCTGAAATATCAGGGAGTTGGTCTTTCGGTCGCAGATACCGCGCCGGGCGTTGCAGCCGCGCCAGCAAATACTCACCGCCTTGTGTCAAAAATTCCTCCGTCCAGCCACGTTGCGCCTCGGGGTCGGTGTCCAGGTAGAGCAAGCGCAGGTGGGGCAGATCCCGCAACGAACCGAAGCGGTCCGCAAGCCAATGGGCGAAACGGCGGAGCACAGCCAAGCCCCAGCCGCCCAAGCCAATCACCAGAGCCGGAACAAGCACCCCCGTACCCAGACGTTCACTTCGTCGCTCCACGGCTTGCGTTGCCGGGGCCCCGCAAGTTTGGGCGAGTGGTTCTCCGCTCGACTCGTGGACAGCACCTGGGTGAGCTGCCGCCTCATGTTCCGCGCCGTCCTCAGAAGCCTCCGCCAAACGGGGCATGATTATGCGGCAAGCTTGTCCGCCCGCACTGCGTAACGCTTGTACCATCTCAAGGCAACTGGCATGGCGTTCGTGTGGCGTCTTGGCGAGCGCACGAGCAATAATCGGCCGGTCAGCAGCTGACAGTGCCGAGAGGTCGGGTTTAGCATTGAGATGCATCTGAATCATCTGCTGCGGCGTGCTTGCCTTGAAAGGACGAACGCCTGTCAACAACTCCATGTACACAACGGCCAAGCTATACTGATCGCTATACCGACTCACCCAACCGTTGAAAGTCTCCGGCGCCGCATATACGGGTGTTACTCCACCCGTTACCGACGCCGCTAATCCCTGTAAGTCCTTGACCAGACCAAAGTCAGCTACCTTGACGTGATTGTGGACCAGGAAAAGGTTTTGAGGCTTGATGTCCAAATGCTGCAAGTCGTACTGAACATTCATGAGGTCAAGGGCTTCTGCCGCCTCCTCCAGGTAGCCGAGCAACTCATTTCTGGGGATGCCGGGCAACCCTTTGCTGCGACATTCACGGAATCGGTCCCATAAGCTCCGGTCGGCCAGCTCCATGACGATAATGAGTTGGCCGTCAATGACGTCAAACCGCTCCAGGGACAGG
>BEIM01000462.1 GCA_002898995.1 bacterium HR36 | reverse complement strand
CCGATCTCACAGGAGCACGCGGCGTAGGCAAGACCTCGACGGCGCGGATTCTGGCCAAGTGCCTCAATTGTGTGCAGGGGCCTACGGTTACACCCTGCGACCAGTGTGAATCCTGCCGCGCTATCGCCATCGGCGAGGATGTGGATGTCATCGAGATTGACGGTGCCAGTAATAATCGCGTTGAGGAAATCCGTGAACTGCGGAGTAATGCACAGTATCGGCCGACACGTTCGCGTTACAAGATTTACATCATTGACGAAGTCCACATGCTGACCACCTCGGCGTTCAACGCCTTGCTCAAGACACTGGAAGAACCCCCCCCGCACGTCAAATTCATTTTTGCCACCACCGAAGTACATAAGGTGCCGCTGACGATTCTGTCGCGATGCCAACGTTTTGATTTCGCCAGTATCCGCACCGAGGACATTGTCAAGCAGCTTCACAAAATTGTCGCCGCCGAAGGAGTGCGCGCCGAGGAAGAAGCGTTACGGTTGATAGCCCGGCGTGCTAGTGGGTCGTTGCGGGACGCTGAGTCGTTGCTCGATCAGGCTCTGGCATTCGGTGAGGGCCAGCTGACCCTTGCTCAGGTGGAACAATTGCTCGGCCTGGCGGGCGAAGAGCATATCCTGGCGTTGGGGGAAGCCATTCTCGACCGCGAGGCTGCCAAAGCCTGGACCCTGCTCGACGAGGCGTTCCGTCGGGGGGCGCAACCAGGGGAATTGCTCGACCAGCTGCTGGAATACTGGCGGGATTTGTTGCTGTTGCAAACGGTGGGGGAATCGTGCGAATCGTTCTACTACGCCGACCGCCACTTGCAGCGCATGCAGCGACGCGCTGAGAGCCTGCCGTTGGATGCTATCCTGACCGCGATGGACTTAATTGCGGGCACAAAAGGCCGTTTGCGGGGCAGCAGCCATCCGCGGGTTCTGGTGGAAATGTTAATGATTCGCCTGACCCAGCTGGAATCGCTGCTGGCCATTAAAGACCTGATCGAGCGTCTCAACACAGGTGGGAGACGATGGTCAGAGGAGGGGGATGGGGGGCGCAATCTCCGAGCACGCGGTGCGTCGAGCGCGAAGCCAGGAGGTAGCGACCGCCCTTTTGCCAGTAACGCGCCAGAACTCCCCACCGAGGCTCCGCCAGACAGCCAGGGGGAGAAGGTTTCGGCGCGGGCTAAAGTTGCGGAGAGCGGAAATGTAGCTGGCGGTAGTCTGGCTGCACAAATAGAGCTGGCTCCGGGGTTGGAGGGGGAATCGGTTGGTGGCGCGGCTAGTTCGGGCGCGCAGTTAGCCTGGGCCGGGGCCACAGAGCCGATCGAGTTCTGCGAAGCGAACCTAGGCCAGCTCCGACAAGCGCTTTTGGAATCGTTCGGCGCGAGTTTGCTGCGTTTCGATCTGGAACAGGCCGTGCTAGCAATTTGTGCGCCGAATTGTCTGGCCTTGCGCTTTGCAGCGGAATATAATGCACAAAAAGCCCGCTGCGAACGTCGCCGGGCAGACCTTGAAGAAGCACTGCGGCGTATCTTGAGGCGGGATATACAGTTACGCTTTGAGACCATAACGGGCTTCGAGTCGCCCCAGCGGAAGGGCGCCTCCAGCAAGACTGCCGACCGTCTCCAGCTTCTGGAGCAAATCCCTCTCATTCGGGAGGCAGTTCGCCAACTCGGGGCGCGATTTCTTGCCGAGCGTGTGGAGCCAGGCTTTGGTCAGGAGGAGCTGGGTAACTGGACCGAGGCCAATCCGTAACCTCCCAGCCAGGAAGCTGCGTATGTTCGACCTGCAACGCTTGCTCGAGGGAATGAAAACATTCCCTGGACTGCAAAAATTGATGGAGAGCATGCTGGCGGCCGTCGAGCAGATTACCGCCGAGGGAGAGGCTGGGGGTGGCCTGGTGCGTGCTCGCGCTAATGGGCGTCTGACCCTCACCGACCTGCATATTGACCCCGAATTACTCCGACAACCCGACCGCGAATTGCTCGAAGAACTCATCCTGGCCGCTTGCAATCAAGCGCTCGACAACGTCCGTGCTAAGGTCTCCACTGAGGCCCTGGACTTATTACCCAGCTCCTTCGACTTTCCGCCCGATGCCGAAAACGCTCCAGAACACACGAGTGCGGAGAGTCCGCCTTCGCGTCGGCCGAAGAAAAAATGACCATGACCAAGGTCGCAGATGACCCGATTTTGAGCCGATCGCCGATTCTGGCGCGTGTCTGGGAGCATTTGAATCGCTGGCCAGGTATCGGGCCGAAAAGCGCCGAGCGGCTGCTTTATTATCTGCTGGCGGCCGACAAAGCGGAAGTCCTCGACTTGGCCCAGGCGCTGCAGGAGCTGAAAGAGTGCATTCACCCGTGTCGCCAATGCCACTACTGGACACAAAACGAGCTATGCTCCATATGTAGCGACCCGAACCGCGACCCTACGGTGATCTGCGTAGTCGAGCAACCGCGGGACGTGGTCGCCCTGGAACGTGCTGGGGTCTATCGCGGTCATTACCACGTGCTGTGGGGCCGGCTGGCACCTTTAGAAGGGATCGGGCCAGAAAAGCTCTTGGTGGAT
>BEIM01000461.1 GCA_002898995.1 bacterium HR36 | reverse complement strand
GGACAGGCCGAAGTCGGGGCAGGTTTAGCTTCCGTGGTATGATGGTCCACTAAGACAATTTCCGGTTGGACTTGCACTGGGGCCACCGGGTCTTGGGCAAAAGCGAATCCAGCCAGTATCCCGCCGCACCAGGCTAAGCCCGCCAGCACGCACCAAATCCTGCGCATGTTTACTCTCCTTTCGCCGAGGAATCTTGCTGGGATATTACCTGCAACACCAGACAAGCAAGAGCACTGCCCTGCCGAGCGAAATCCGCCCCTGTCGGAGGTCTAAGCACACCGTGCAGTTGTTGATGTGCTATGTGGTTCGACAGAGCGAGCGAATCAGGCGGAGAGAGCGGCCCTTGTGTGTGCGCCGAATGCAGAGCCAATTGCCTGCGGTCGGCCTGGCCTCCGCCGTTTTCAATAAAGCTGGAGCTAGTGGCGGCTCTCGCTTGTTTGGCTGGTTTGATTTTCGGCTGCGAAGGTGAAGAACTTTGCGCTGGCCAACGGTCTTGTTGCGGATTATCCGAATCGAAGTGCGGATTAGTTGCAGAAAACGTATTGTAACGAGCTGGCGACGCGCGGCATCATTAGGCGGCGAGTCGCGCAGCAACCGACGGTATGAGCCAGGGACGCAGCGCCAACAAGGTGCGATAGACAGCGCCCTGATGAGCCAGCACTGTTTGCCGCGCCCGCGCCCCCAGTTCCTGGCGCCGAAGCGGGTCAGACAAAAGGGCACTCAGAGCATCATACAATTCGTCTGGCGAATGGACCTGCCAGGCCGCCTGCGCCTGCAGAAGTTCATGGGCGATTTCCCGAAAATTCCAGACGTTGGGGCCGAAAACCGTAGGGACGCCGAGGGCAGCAGGTTCCAGCATGTTCTGACCGCCGCGATTACCGAAACTCCCTCCCACAAAAGCCACATCGGCCAAGCCCCAGACATCGGCCAATTCGCCGAGTGTGTCCACCAGGATGATCGGGAGTTTTTCTGAGGACAAAGCACGTGCGGAAGGAACAGGCGACGAGACGGGATGCGTGGTTGGGGATTGCGGTGAGCCATCGCGTACGCCGGCCGGTTCGGACAAGGAACTGCGGCGCAAGACGGGCCAGCCATGTTGTTGAATGAGCTGGGCCACGCTGTCAAAGCGCTCGCGGTGCCTGGGCACCAGGACGAGGCGCAACTCTGGCCAGCGCTGCTGGAGTCGGGCATACACCTTTAAGACAATTTCTTCCTCTGGTTCTTGCGTGCTGCCAGCGACCCAGACCAGTTCGGTCCTGCCAGGGGGCCCTGGCGGTGTCAAGCCGAAGAGACGAGCCAACCTGAGCGTACGCGGATCCAGTCGTTGCGTAGTGACACCATCGAATTTCATCGAACCAGAAACCACGATGCGGGACGTGGGCACTCCGAGTGTACGCAAGCGCTGGGCATAGGTTTGATTTTGCACAGCCCACAGGTGCACTGCCTGGGTATAGCGGCGAAAGGCACGCCCCAGCCAGCGGTAACGACGATAACTGCGGTCGCTTAGCCGAGCGTTGATGACGAAGACGGGGACATGACGGCGTGCCGCCTCGCGTAGCCAGTTGGGCCAAAGCTCCAACTCGGCCAGTATGATGAGGTTAGGGTGAAGACGCTCGAAAGCCTGGCGTATGGCCCAGGAAAAATCCAAGGGAGCGAACGCCACTGTCAAGTCGGGGAAAATTTGACGAGCAACGTCGAAACCGCTTTCGGTACCGACGGTCAGCACCACCCGCCATTCGGAATGCTGCTGGCGCATTTGTGCCAGAAAGGGTCGCAAAAGTAGCACTTCGCCGACGCTAACCGCGTGGATCCAGGCACAGGGTTGCGGCGAGGTGCGCGGCGGCAAAGAGCCCGTCAGTTTCTGCCACCAGCCCCGGCGGTATTTACCGAAACGCCAGCGCTGCCAGGCCAAGTACGGTGCTGCGCCGGCCAGAGCCAGAAGGTAAACGGCGTCCAAGAGGTTCGGCATGTGCGACTTCCTTGTCGAATTTCAGGGTTCCGCGGCAAGCCTAGCGGCGCGACCTCATGCAGCAGCGCTTATATTTCTTGCCGCTACCGCATGGACATGGTTCATTAGGACCAACGCGCGGTGTGGTAACGCGGATTGGTTCGATCCGCCTAGCCTCACCCTGCTGGGAGTTGAGGATGGCTTCCTGCTGTTGCTGGCGAATACTATCCTGAGAAAAGACGGGCGGCGGAGCTTCGTGAACCGTGGCCGTGATATGCCAGACGGTTTCCATGACCTCGTCGCCCGCTTCTTCCATGCGAAAGACCAAATCGGTAACGCGATCTGCCACGTTGTCCCACATGACCTCAAACTGTTTCATCCCCTGCCGCTTGTATTCCGTCTTGGGATCGATTTGCGCGTAGCCGACGAGGCCGACTCCAGCACGGAGGTAATCCATGGCGTAGAGGTGATCCTTCCAGGCGGAGTCGAGAATGTTTAACAGCAAAGAACGCTCCATGGTGCGCATTTCCGGGCGGTAACGATCATCAAAGGCGTTGCACAGGAACTGAAGAGCGGCCTCGCGGTTGAGGTGGCGCAGGTCTTCGGGG
>BEIM01000460.1 GCA_002898995.1 bacterium HR36 | reverse complement strand
GCAGGGCAGCATTCTCGCATTCGCAACCGCCCTGCATGTTCATGGAGACCATCACTGCCGGGAACGCTACTTTCACGCGGTCGTCCACGGCACAGAGAATGAATGTCTGGGTACCACCGCCGCTGGCACCCGTCACACCAATTCGCCCCGTGTCCACCTCCGGCGCCAGGCTGAACAGGAAATCCAGAGCACGAATGCTGTTCCAGGTTTGCAGGCCCATAAGACTCAGCAAGCGCAACTGTGTTTCCACCTCGGCGCCGCGGGCAAAACCGCCGCGATGCGCTATGCCCTGGGAATCGGCGTAGCCGACCATGTCGTAATGGAAGACCACGCACCCCATCCGCGCCAGCATGGCGCAACGCGCTTGCAGCGGATAGCGCGCACCTGCTTCCGTTTTCTCCGCACCACTGGCCAGTTGGTTTTTCACCGCTTGGGCGTTGGCCTCAAAGAAGCGGCCATTCGCCCAATGTCCATGAGGGCACAGCACCCCCGCGAACCGTTGCCGCACGTTGGGTTTCGGTTTGGGCCGATACAGATTCCCCGTTACATAGTGTCCCGGCAGGCTTTCGAAATAAACTTTCCAGACGGTGTACTCGTCGCGGTCAATCGGGCTGTGGACAACCGCCTGCAGCGGGGGGCGTTCGGGCATCGGCCATAGTCCCAGCGCCACCAGCACCTGTTCCCGCAATTCTTTTGCCCGCGCTTCCCACGCTTCTCGTGTGGACGGTACCGCGATGCGAGTGATGCTGTTGTAGTCACGGGGCTTGTCCAGCCGGCTATCTTTAGGCAAAGTTTTCCCATCCAAGACCCAGTGCACTTCGGGCTTGTCTTGCGCTTGCGCGACAAATGACAGCAGGGCCACGCTTAGCCCCAGCAGTCCCACAAGTGCCAACCTCCAACTCATGGCTTGCCTCCTGGTGATCAATGGGTTTGCAGATTCTTTAGAAGGAATCGTCTGCGCTTCAAGGCGGTGGCAAACTGTCCCACTCCCACACACCTTTTTCTAGACTAACGGCAACGCCAACTCTTTTTGCCCGGGTCTTTGTGATGGACAAAGGAGACTCCCTATGACACGATCATGCGAAGTCAGGTGCTTGCGTTTGGGGCAACGCCGATACTTGGTCTCGGCGCTAGCCCTGACGTTGGGATCAGTCAGTCTCATCAACCCTGCGAGCGAGAATCCCACTTCGCTGGGCCCGACTGCTTACGCACAAAGTAAAGCCGATGAGCAGCTAGCCCAACTCATGAAGCGGAAACTGGAAGCCAGCCAGAAAATCCTGGAAGGGCTAGCGCTGGCCCATTTTGACGTCATCGTGACCAACGCGGAAACCCTTATCTTCATCAGCCGGCAAGCGGCGTTTCGTGTGCTGCCGACTCCCGAGTATGAGTTGCACAGCAACGAATTCCGCCGCATAGCCGGCGAACTGGCCGAAAAAGCGCGGGAGAAGAATCTCGACGGGGCGATGCTGAAGTACGTGGACCTGACGCTGACCTGTGTCAAGTGTCATAAGCATGTCCGCGACCGCCGTGGCGCTCAGCGCTGGGAATTGCCGCATCTTGGCGTAGTGGCACGGAACGAACGTTGAGGTGGGGCAAGAGAAACGAGGTTATTCGGAGGGCTGGGCCTGCATGGTGAGTTACGCCGGCCTGGAACAACTGCTGGCCTTTTGGCGCGAACACACCGGGCTGGTTTACTTCATAGCTACGTTGGCGCTGGCCCTGGTGCTCCGACTTGCCGCCAGAATCTGGAGCAAGCTGCGCCCCGATCTCCGCGGGACAGTGTGGGTAGTGGAAGGGCTGCGCTTATTTTCGTGGCTAATCCTTTTGCACGGTCTGACCGTAGGCGTTCACCTGGCCGAATGGTTAGCGCCTTTTCAGGATACTGCCCGCGCTGTGTTCATAGCGGTAGCCATCGTGCTGGTCGCGCGGACGACCGTACGGGGCTTGTTGGTCAGCCTGCAGCGCCACTGGCACCGCTGGTTCCCCGCCATACCACCGACTACGCTGATTACCTTCGTTGTCACCCTGGCGGTTTATACGGTGGCGTTGCTCATGGTGCTGCACCAATTCGGCCTCTCCATCACCCCGCTCTTGACAGCACTGGGTATTGGTGGCTTGGCGGTGGCGCTGGGAGTGCAGGATACGCTTGCCAACTTATTTGCTGGCGTCAGCATCACGCTCGCTCGCCTGATTCGGGTCGGCGATTTCGTGCGACTGGAAAATGGTTTGGAGGGGACGGTGCGCGACATTGGCTGGCGCTATACCACGCTGGAAACGATTCAGCATACCTGGGTCGTCATTCCTAACGCACGCCTCAGCCAGCTCATCGTCATCAACTTCTCCCTGCCAGAAGCCCGCACACTGCTGCAGTTACCTTTGACACTTCCCAGCAGCGATTCGCCTGCCAATCAGCTGGCCGCGCTTGAACAAGCAGTGCGAACCGTAGTGGCGGAAGTCCCCGCAGCGCTAACGGAACCACCGCCAACATTGCGAATCGTCGGCCTCACCGAAAAGGGACAGTTCCAAGTGCAGATCGAGTTATGGGTGGCTCGGCCCCA
>BEIM01000459.1 GCA_002898995.1 bacterium HR36 | reverse complement strand
AGCGGGGCGGCCGCGGGCAATATGCGGTCGTCGTCGTTCGTTTCCAACCGCTCACCCCAGAACAACGCGACCTGCTGGCTCAGGAGCGCTTAGCTGCTGGCGAGACTCCAGACCCGATGGGGCTGTATTTCGAGGAACAGATTGTCGGTGGTGCTGTACCCAACGAATACATTCCCGCGGTCGAAGAGGGCTTTCGTCAGGCCGCGCAGCGGGGCCGGCGCTGGCCTTTCCCCTTTGTGGATATTCACTGCACTTTGCTCGACGGCAAACATCACGAGGTGGACAGCTCTTACCTAGCCTTCCAACTGGCCGCTCAGGAGGCGTTTGCCGAAGCCGTACGCCGCGCCGGCGTTGTTCTGCTGGAGCCGATCATGCGCGTTCACATTTTCGCCCCTGCCGAATACCTTGGCGACTTGCAGCGCGACCTTGCTCGCCGGCGAGGCGTGATCCTGCATACGCAGCTGGAGCGCGACCGCACCCATGTACAAGCCCATATCCCGCTGGCCCATTTGTTCGGCTACGCCAGCGACCTACGCAACTTCACCAGCGGCACCGCCACCTTTACCATGGAACCCAGCCATTACGCAGCAGTGAGCCAGGAACTCGCGGATCTGCGCGTCGTTCTCTAACACTCCTGGCCTACTCGGGCGGCAATGCGAAGACACCGAGCACGCCATTCGCGTAGCCAATGTAAACTTGCCGACGCTCTCCGTGCACGGCCAAACTGCGTACCGGCTGGTTGACCATCCCTTTGAAGACAAGGAGCCTCTTCCCCTGTATCGCTAGCAGTCCTATGCTCCCATCCTCGAAGCCCAGTATGAACATTCCCTGATGCGGATGGGCTGCCATGGCGGTTACCGTGTTCGGCACTCCAATCGGATTGTCGGGTACTAATTTCTCTCCTTTACCCGGCACGGGCATCGGGAAAAAGGTAACTTCCTTCTGCCAGGCCGATGCCAGCATCGCCCCGTCCGTGCTTAGGGCTACTATAGGCGAACCACTCCCTTTACTTCCGTAAGAATACGTATCCAATAGCTTGCCTTCTGAGTCCGCCAGCATGAGTAGAGGTATCCCACTGGTACTGCGTCCCACTATAACCAGATGATCGCCCTTCGGCGTAACGGCCAAGTCGGGAGAGCCTGTACCGGGGGGACGCGACAGGGTGCGCTCCTGGACGCTTGTACCGAATCCTGGAAGGAACGTAAACAGCCGCTGGTTACTCAACACAATGAAGCGTTCCGCCTTTTCGGCAAATGCTCCTTTGTGATATAAATCCCCTGCGCTACTAACTTGTTTAGTCAGCCCTTGATTGTCGCTAAGTTCCAACCACATAAAGCTGCCATCGCTTAGGCCTACCGCCACGTGCCCGAGCCTGCCACAACTTTCCAGCCAGCGCACCGAGCTTTGCAAATTCCAGCGGCCAATTTGCTTAGCAGTGTCAGCCTCGTAAGCCAATACGAGGCTATCATCCCCGACTCGTCCCGCAACCACTACCTTATCCCCGGAAAGCGCCAGGGCCGTCAGGACCTTGAGTTCGGTCTTTTGCTCGCGGATGAAACCTGAGCGGTGCGGCGCTGGTAAGTCCGCAAACCGCACCACCGCCTTCTTCCAGCGCTCCGCTATTCCATTAGCTAACAAAGCGTTGTCCTGCAATTGCAGCGCATAGGCTTGGCGATACCAATAGACTGCCCGCTCATAATACCATCGCGCTTCCTCATCTGGCTTAACAGTCTGCCCCGCCTGAACCCAACCATCTGCCAAGCGCACCATCTCTTCCACTTTCTTAGGTCCCGCCAGCTCCTCCATCGCCAACTTCACCAGGGCCGCGTCATCACCGCGCACGAGATGCCTAAATCCCCGCGGGTAATCCTCCAATCGCCGAATTAAGAACACTCCTAACGACTTATGGGCCGCAGCATCTTCAGGATTTTTTTCCAATGCTGCCAGGGCCTCCGTTATTGCCGGCATCTCTTGTTGTGCACGAGCGTAGAGGGTAATCTTATGTTCAAACTGCGGCACCTTGACGGCACTTAGCTTAGCATCCCGCCGTGCGATTTCGCTCGCTTCCTTGAGGCATTGCCCTGCGTTAGTTAAATCGAATTTGCTAACATACGCCTCCGCCAGTTGTTCCCAACGCCCCACTAGCTTTTCCAGCACAAATAAAGGTATATTTTGTCCGCCAAATTCCTGCAGCAAGAGGCGCTGTAACTCCTCAGGTGCTGCTAAGAGGCGGTCCTGCAACCTGGTGAGGGCAAGGTCCAGGCTCGCTAGGTCACCAGCAGCGCCGCTCATAGCGGCTATTTCCAACCCGCACGCTAACACCTCTTCCGCACTTCCCGACAGCCGCGCCAGTTCCAGCAACTGGCTCTGCAGGTTCAGCCGCGATTTCGGCAATTGACTAAAAAGCTCGGCGTATTTTTCCCGCAGAGCTAACCTGGCTTTGTGTTCGCGCCCCGGTACTGGCAATGGAAGCGGCACGGCAGCAGGAGCGGGGGGATCCTCCACATGTTTAGTAATCACTACTTCCGCAAATGAAGGCTTGTCGCGCTCTCGTAACGAT
>BEIM01000458.1 GCA_002898995.1 bacterium HR36 | reverse complement strand
CGACGGCACAAAAGCGGGGTATGATTTGGAATTGACGCGGTTGGTGAGCGAGAGCGTCCGTATCCCCGTAGTGGCCAGTGGCGGTGCGGGCTCACCAGAACACATTTACCAGGCCTTGACCATAGGCGGCGCCGATGCGGCGTTGGCGGCCAGTATTTTTCATTACAATGAACATGGCATCCGGGAGGTTAAGGTTTACCTGGCTGAACGAGGCCTCCCGGTGCGCCTGACCTAGCAGCCCACTTGCGGGGAGGGGGACGTCGGGCGAGATGGCAACGGACTCGCAGTCCCTGGTAAGCGGAGGGGAGTGAGCGATGGCACAAACGGTCGCGACTGCTGCAGGGCAAAACGCTGTCCCAGCCGAGCCGCGCAAAGAGCCAGAAATCAACAAACTCTTCCGTGCGGTGGTCAAACTTGAAGGCTCCGACTTGCACCTGAAGGTAGGTCAACCGCCGATGGTGCGTGTCAAGGGATTGATTCGTCGGCTCGACCATCCGCCGTTGACCCAAGAAGACATGGAGCGGCTTTTCCTGCCGATTATGAAGGAGCATCACCGCAAAGTGTTTTTTGAGACCGGGGGCGTGGACTTCGCCCACGTCATTGGCGATGATGAACACCGCTTCCGGGTCAACATGTTTCGGCAGCGCGGCAAATGGGGCTTGGTTGCACGCCGCGTCAACAACGTAATTCCCCCGTTTGAAAAGCTCGGCTTGCTCATCCCGGAGCAGGAAAAACTGCGCAAACCAGGCGAACCAGCCACCATCGAAAAACTGTGCATGTTTGACCAGGGGTTGATTATTCTGGCCGGCGTTACCGGTTCGGGCAAAAGTACCACCATTGCTGCCATGCTCGAATACATCAATGCCCGCGAACCGGTGCACATCCTCACCCTCGAAGACCCGATCGAATACCTGTTCCAGGATAAAAAGGCCATTGTCAACCAGCGGGAAATTTTTGTGGACGTTTGCGACTGGCACACTGCACTCAAACACGCCGTGCGGCAAGACCCCGACGTTATTTTGGTGGGGGAATTGCGGGACCGCGAATCGTTCGAATCCGCAGTGCATGCCGCGGAAACTGGACACCTGGTTTTCGGCACCGTCCACGCTTCCAGCGCTGCCAGCACGATCAGTCGCATCCTCGACCTCTTCCCGCCCGACATGCATGGCGCCATCCGCCAAGCGCTGGCCTTTAACCTCAAAGCAGTTATCTGTCAGAAGCTCCTGCCGTCCATTAAACCCGGCAAATCCAGAGTGCCGTTGCTCGAAATTATGATTGTCAATCAGGTAATCCGCGAACTCATCATCAAAGCCGAGGATAAGAAAATCGCCGACGCCATTCGCATCGGTTATCCCGAAGGCATGATTGACTTTAACGAGCACCTGCGGCAGCTGGTGGAAGCGGGCGAAATCAGCCGCGAAACTGCGCTGGAGGTCTCGCCGAATCCCGATGCCCTCAAGATGGCCCTCAAGGGGATCAAAGTGGCCCAGCCCGGCATTCTGTAATTTTGCGCTTATTCTCCGCCACCAAGGGCGATTTTCCATTCTCCTTAGGGCATCCGCCGGAGTGTGGCCTGGCGCTCTAGCGCTGGGAGAATGGCTACCGTGTACGGCACTCATTGAGATTGGTCGGATTATTCCTGGGGCGGCGACACCGAGGCCCGCGACTGGCAGCATGCAACGGAGAACGTCTTGATGCGCTGGTCGTTAGTAATTTGGCTTGTCTTGATGCTGGTGCTGCTAGCGGGACCGACTTGCGTTTGGGCGGCTGAGTTTCCGCGGGGTGCTGGCTTCTATTTCAGTTTGCCAAAGATGCTGGCCATCCTGGTTTACTTCCTGGGCTGGTTATTTGCCTGCGCCTGGATCGATGCGGACGCTCAGGAACTCGATCTAGAACGTCTAACCTGGAGCGGCATGAGCATCGCGGGCGGAGTGGTCGGGCTATTTCTGTTCTGGCTAATGCCGAGCTTTTTTATCGGCTATGTGCTGGCGCTAACGATGCTAGCCGTGCCCGTTACCGCTTATGTGATCGGTCGGGATGCCCAAGTGGACCCGGTACAACGCATCCTGACCAGCAAGGAAATGAAACGGCTGCTCCAGAAGGTATTCCGCGTCAATCTCGGAGTGCCGGACGAGCCACCCAAGCCCCGTCCCGTGCGAGTGCGATTCTTACCAATTGGCGAAGAAAATCCCCATCGTGCGCCTCGGTTGCAGCAAGTACGTGCGCAGCGTGGATACCGGACGCTGGAAATGCTCCTGAGTGAAGCTTATCGCCGCCGGGCCAATGGCGTTACTGTGGAAGTTGGGGCAGCAGGAGGCTTGGTGAGTTATCGCGTAGATGGTCTGCCGCATGCCGCAGTCGTGTTGGGACCTGGCAGGGCCGACGGGCTGGTGCGCGTGTGCTTGACGCTGGCTCAGTTGCGTTGGCCGGCTGTCGGACGGTCGGTGCAGGGCGATTTTCCCTGTCAACTGGAGCAGCAGCGCTATCGTGTCCGCGTTAGTTTTGAACGGCAAGAGCTTAAGGGCCAGCTCAACCTGCGCTTGTATGCGGAAACCCATCAGGTGCGGGGCTTACGGGAATTGGGATT
>BEIM01000457.1 GCA_002898995.1 bacterium HR36 | reverse complement strand
AAGGTTATAGCTTCGCGGCTGGTTTGGATGTGACCGATCCCGAGCCGCCCCTGCCAGATAATCCCCTGCTCAAGCTGACTAACTGCATCATCGCTCCGCATATAGCGAGTGCGACCTTCGCTACTCGCAATGCCATGGCAGAAATTGCCGCGGATAATTTACTGGCAGGCCTGCGCGGCGAACCACTCCGGGCCTGGGTCAATCCGGAAGTCGCGCCACACCGCCGCCGATAAGCTCAACCGCCTATCCCGTATCGCGGCATCCAGGCTGAACGAAGGGAAACGCAGAGGGCAGAAAGCTGGCGGCTGGGGATTAGCGCACACGCTGCGGCGCGCAACCACGGAGAGCGTTAGGGGGGAGTGGCGAGGAGGCGGTGGTAGGCGGATGCTGATATGCCGACTTGGTCTGGGTGGCTTGTGCTGGACGAGCTGTAGTGTGGAGGGGAGAAACGATGGCGCTGGGGATGGTACGAGGCAAGGGGCGGGGTCGGCATGTGCCGCAACGGATGACGCTGGCTCAATACCTGGCCGATACGAGCGAGGAACGCAAAATCGAATTGCTGGATGGAGAAGTCGTCGTGAGTCCCCGACCCCGCGCCGAACACCAGGAACTGGAACTGTACCTTGGCTTTCTGCTCGACCGCTGGGTGAGGCACCACAACTTGGGACGAGTTTGGCATGACATTGACATGATCCTGGAGCCGAGCAAGCCGCTGACGTATGTGCCAGATTTGGTGTTTCTGGCGAAGGAACATGCGGAGCGGTTGCGGGAAGGACGGTTGTGGGGGCCGGCGGATTTGTGCGTGGAGATCGAGTCGCCGAGCGACCGCCCGCGGGTGATGCGGCGGAAGTATCGGGACTATGCGCGGTACGGGGTGTCGTGGTACTGGATCATTCGGATGGATGAAGCGGGTCCGTTTGTGGAGGAGAACGAGAATCGCGGAGGGGAATACGTGGTGCGCCAGGAGGTGGAGGCTGGGGAGTGGTTTGCCCCGGGGTTGTTTCCTGGGCTGGAGATGAACCTAGCGGTATTAGCGCGTGGGGAGTTTCGGCAGGCGGTGCGGGGAAAAGCGAAGCGGCTAGTGTGAGCAGTGTGGCACCAGGGCCGAGCCGTTGTGAGGGAGACACAGAGGGAGCGAAGGGGCATGCTGCAGCTTGCCAGGTGCGCCAAAGCGGCAGCCAAGTGCAGTTGTGCGGGCAGCACTGTGCAACAGTGCTCGGCCAACTATCACCGTGGCTTTCGGCGAGGTGAAAATGAATACCGCTACTCCAGCAAGGAGTGGAATGGTGGGCGGCATTGAGGTCGCGGTGATAACCGTGCCTTTACCTGGATGCTTTTTCGGGTTGGCCGTCTCCGTATGAATCTACTGGCGGGCGGATCGGTATAATGACGCGGTGAGCAAGGAGTGGAGCGAGGATATGAGTGCGGGATTGCCGTATCGCGTGGTGATTGGTCTAGAGGTCCACGTCCAGCTATTGACGGAAACGAAGCTGTTCTGCGGGTGCAGCACGAAATTTGGTCTGCCGCCCAACTCGGCCACCTGCCCGGTGTGCATTGGCATGCCTGGCGTTTTGCCGGTGATGAATCGCCGCGCTTTGGAACTAGCTTTGAAAGCGGCCCTGGCCTTACATGCGGATATCGCTCCGTACACCAAATGGGATCGCAAAAACTACTACTATCCAGACCTACCGAAGAATTATCAAATTAGCCAATACGACCTGCCGTTTTCGCGCAACGGTTGGCTGGAAATCCCCACTGCGAATGGCAAGAAGAAGGTGGGGCTGATCCGCGTGCACCTGGAAGAAGATGCGGGGAAGATGCTGCACGATGAGACGGGGATGGGGCGAGACAGCCTGGTGGATTTGAATCGTGCGGGTACGCCTTTGCTGGAGATCGTGACGCGGCCGGATATGAATTCGCCGGAAGAGGCGCGGCTGTTTTTGGAGGAATTGCGGTTGCTGCTGCGGGAATTGAAAGTTTCCGATTGTGAGATGCAAGAGGGGAGCTTACGGGTAGATGCCAATATCAACATTCACATTCCCCAGGGTGATGGTTACGTGGCCACGCCGATTGTCGAGGTAAAAAATCTCAACAGTTTCCGCTCCGTCGAGCGGGCCATGGCCTACGAAGCCCAGCGGCAATACGAAGAGTACCAGCTGACCCACAAGAAACTGGGTGAGGTGCCGAAAGCCACCGCGGGTTGGGACGAGGACCAAGGCGTAACCGTGGTGCAGCGGCGCAAAGAGGAGGCTTCGGATTACCGTTATTTCCCCGAGCCCGATTTGGTGCCGGTGCTGGTAGAGCAGTCCTGGTTGGATCGTTTGAAAACCGAATTGCCCGAGTTGCCTGCGGCACGGCGCGAACGGTTCCAAACCCAATATCAACTCTCCGCCTACGATGCTACGGTCATCGTTAGCCAGGGCTTGGCGTTCGCCGATTATTTTGAGAAAGTGGCCCAGTTCTCTGGTGACGCCAAGGCAGCAGCGAACTGGTGCACGAATCAGGTCTTGCAGGTGCTCAATGAACGCAAAATCGGAATTGCTGAATTCCAGCTCTCTGCGGAACAATTAGCCGACCTCATTCAAAAGCAGCGCCAGTATCGGGT
>BEIM01000456.1 GCA_002898995.1 bacterium HR36 | reverse complement strand
TCGAGCAGCCAATCCCAGGCCAATACGTTCACGCCCGTGTCCGAAACTGGCGGCAATGGGCTAGAGTCAACGCGCGAACCTAACAGCGGTCGGCGAGAGCGGAACGCCACCACTTTATGAGCCGTGTGCGCTTGAGCATTCGCGGAAGCAAGAAGTTCCCGCACCACTTGCCGATGCCGGCGGATCACGGGGGAATTGACACCCCAAGCGGTTACGAGCCAATCGAAAAGTTGATTGGCGGCATTTAGCTCGCCGTATAAAACCGCCAGCTCAGCCAGTTGCCAGACCAGGGCAGCATCCTCTGGCAACCATAAGAGCAATTGTTGAACCACAGCCAATGCGTCATCGGGCAAACGTTCCCGTGTTTGCGCCGCCGAACGCGACAGCGGGTAGGTGCCATCAGGCTCCTCATAGGTCACACCGAATAAATCATCCAGCACCACTTCCACACTGGGACCGCGTCGGCTGCGCTGCTGCACCAGCCGCAAGTGATAGGATTCGTAACGTTGCCACGCAGGCGGGGCAAGTTCGACCGCTTGTTCCAGGAAAACGGCGGCCTGTTGCAAATTTCCAACACGCTGCCAGGCCGTGCCCAGGTTGGCCACGATGACAAAGTGGCGGGGATGCTGTTGGTAGGCTTGGCGCAGGACGTTGAGGGCCTGCTCGGATTCTCCCAGACGCAGATATAGCGCTCCCAAGTCGGCTAACTCCTGAGGGCTCAATGGGCGTTGCGTCCGCTGCTTTTCCAACGCCTGGGCCCGTTGCTCGTACTCAAGGCGTTTGCTGCTGGCAGCAGGGCCAGATAAGCCCACGGGTCTGGCCTGCCTCGGCTGCGATAAGCTGCGTAGTGCCCGCCAATCCGCGAAAAAACCTGCCCACTGTGCGGGCAACGGCGCATAGCGCTCATTGGAATAGTGCACACCAGCCTGCACAGTCTGGACGAAGCAACCTGCCGCCAGTAACAGCGCCACGCTAACAACGCCTAACCCTGGCTGCGGTACCCGGCAGTCCCAGATCCGCATTGTGGCCTCCAGCATAAGAAAGTTCCGAGTAGGCTGGCTACACCCTTGGCATCGCCGCATTGATCCTAAGAGCTAAGCAGCCAAAAAGCCAGTCGTCGGGACGATCCTGGTGTAAATGCAATCTGGTTACTAAGCTGACGGCAAGGTCCATTGGCAAAGCCGAAGGCCGTAGTCTTCAAACCGCGGTGCCCATTCGCAAACAACCTACGCCAACAAAAGGAGACAGGGCAATGCACTGCCGGGCGATGACAATCGGTGGCATGGGGGCGCTGTGTACCTTGGCGACAGTGTGCTGGTCGAGTCTCATGGTTCAACGAAGAGGATGTTGATGTTACTGGTGATGAAGAAGATTGGCGACAGTGTGCTGGTCGAGTCTCATGGTTCAACGGAGTGTCTATTCCCAGGCCGAACCAACCTCCGCTGCAGAAGCGCGAAAGCAGTTGTACGCTTACCTGCTGTCAGCCTGTCGCAAACACTTTGAAGCGCGGCGTCAGGAAATCGAAAAAGTGCAAACGCCTGAACAAATTCGCCAACGCCAGGAACGGCTGCGTGCCGCATTTCTCGCTGGTCTGGGAGGTTTTCCCGCCAAGACACCTCTGCGCCCTGAAGTAGTAGGCCAATTGCGGGGGGAAGGGTTTCGTGTCGAAAAAGTCATTTTCGCGAGTCGGCCCAACCATCACGTGACCGCCTTGCTGTATATTCCAGAAGGTTCCGGGCCCTTTCCTGGCGTGCTAGTGCCGTGTGGCCACAGTGCTAATGGCAAAGCGGCGGAAGCCTATCAGCGCGCGTGTATCTTGCTGGCCAAGCACGGATTCGTCGTCTTGTGCTACGATCCGATTGGCCAAGGCGAACGTTACCAACTCCTCAACGCTCAAGGCAAACCGGCAATCCCCAGCAGCACTACGGAACATACGTTGGTGGGAATAGCAGCACTCCTGGTGGGCTGGAATACAGCCAGTTTCCGCATCTGGGACGGGATACGGGCCCTGGATTATCTCGCCAGCCGGCCGGAAGTAGATGCCAAACGGCTAGGGTGCACAGGCAATTCGGGAGGCGGAACACTTACCGCTTACCTAATGGCTCTGGATGAGCGGATTCAAGCGGCAGCTCCTTCGTGTTACATCACTTCCCTGGAACGGCTTTTCGAAACGATTGGTCCCCAGGACGCCGAGCAAAACATCACCGGGCAGGTAGCATTCGGTCTGGACCATGCGGACTATATCACGCTGCGTGCACCGAAACCGACGCTGATTTTGACAGCGACTTACGATTACTTCGACATTCGCGGCAGTTGGGAAACCTTTCGCGAAGCCAAACGCCTCTACGGCATTCTGGGCTACAGCGAACGGGTGGATTTGGCTGAGTTTCCCACCAAACACGGATTCCACCGCGGCCAGCGCGAAGCCATGTTGCGATGGATGCGGCGTTGGTTACAACAACGCGAGGAACCTGTTTCCGAGCCAGACTTTCCTGTATTTACCGAGGCCCAGGTACAGTGCACGCGCACGGGTCAGGTGCTGGCAGACCGCCAAGGGGCATCGGTCTTCGATATTGTCCAGGCGGAAGCCCAACGGCTGCGGGCGTTGCGGCAACAATTTC
>BEIM01000455.1 GCA_002898995.1 bacterium HR36 | reverse complement strand
TGGGACTGGCGGGAACCGCAGTGCGATGTTCAGCAGGTTGGATCGGCTGAGGGGGCGACGGATTCGTCGCGGGTGCCACTTGCCAGCTGGGATTGGGCAGGGGCGAATAGTACGAACTGCCTGGGTTGTTCGGTGCAGGCGCTCGGTAGCCGTTTGGCGTAGCCGGAATAAAGCTGCCGTTCGACGGCTGCGCGGGATACACCGTATTGCCTGGCACTGCGGGAACCGTAGGGGGCGTGCAGCATCGGCCGTTTGGCACTACCGGATACAGCGACTGGCCGGGTGCCGGCGCAGGTACAGTCGGCTCAATAACTGTCGGTGCTGGACGTGGAGGCAAGCGGCCGAGAATGGGGTGATTCATCCGCCAGCAACGCAGCGTTTCACAACATCCCGTAGCGCTTATTGCTACCAGGACAGCGGCCCAGACCAGACTTCTTCCCGCGGCCATCATTTCGTTCTCCTGCATGAAGTTGGTTGTCTCAGACTTGTGGGTCCCACGTCTCCCGAATGCAAGTCCCAGCACGTGACGCTCACAGCGTTCCCATTTTCATCTTAGCTTACACGCGATACTGAAAAGCTGCCGTGGATGGTCGCGCCCTCGAAATAGGTGAGCTTTCTGGTAAAGTTTGCCAATTATGGAAGCGGCGAAATTTTCGGCCTGCGGGAAAAAGATTGCGCATGGGCTCAGAATGTTCAGCGTACTGATGTCGGGGAACAGCCCCAAGACGGTTTCTGCCACGAGCTTGAGGCACCGTGCAGTCGGTGTGCGGCCTTTGGCGGGCGTTCGGGCGAGTGGTCGCTCACGGCCAGTTGACGTATGGCAGCATGGTACGAGGGCACGCTTCAGCTGCGCTTGACGATGAACAAGGCCAACTTGGTGCGCTCGCGCACCGTCACTCGAGACATGGGTCGGTAACGCGGCTACTGGCGAGGAAATTGCGCTTTGGCCAAACGAAGCAAGGCCTTTTCTTTCGCTTTGGCTTCCACGTCCACGGTTATGGGCAGGACCAGCCAGCACGCTGGAAAGTCCACGGGGCGGATATAATCGGCGTGTTGCGAAGGGTCGCGGCTACGCCAACCGCCTCGCGGGCTCGAAATGTGGAAAAGGGGTTCGCGATTCCAGGTGCGATAAGCCAGCTCGGTAGCTTCCTCGACACTCAAGCCGTCGGGATGGCAACGGTGATGATGGACATCGTAAACCAAAGGGACATTCAGGCTGCGGCAAATCGGCATCAGGTCGGCAACGGTGTAGATGCGGTCATCGTTCTCCAGTGTCAGCCGCTGGCGTATCGGATCCGGCAGCCGTTCGATCGAGCGCACCAGACGCCGCAACGCCTGCTTTTTATCGCCATAGGCTCCTCCCGCGTGGATATTGATCACGTCGGCGCCGACGAGCTGGGCTAGCTCCGCGTGTAAGGCCAGATCGCGCAAGGCCGCACGTACTACTTCCGGCCGTGGGCTGTTCAGCAGCACAAACTGATCGGGATGGAAGCTCAGGCGGATACCGTATTGTGCTGCGAATTGGCCAGCAGCGGCAAAATGCCTGAGTACGTGGGTCGGCAGATCGCCCAGGTGATAAGCGAATTGCTCATGCGTCGCCAACGGTAGCAGATCGCTGCTAATGCGAAAGGCACGAATTCCTAAGCGTAAACAATGCTCCAATGCAACCCGGAGCATAAGGGCGTTGTGCTCAGCCAGTGCACACAAACGGTGCCAGGCGGCTGAGGAAGGTAGCCGGCTCATGGCCGAGGCTGTGGTGGTACGAAACCGTACCTCCGGAATTCCCACGAACAGACAACATAGTCCGAGCCGGCATCGGCCAACCCGAAGGGGTGGAGCAGGGCGTGGGGCTATGTTCCGACTCATGGGAAAGTATGGCCAGATATACACCGACCGCCCGATGGCGGAGCTTGCGAATTCCGCTAGAGCCCCGCTTCGCCACCATAGACCACTTGGCGTGAGAATGGGCACCGCCTGCCAATCTGGCGCAGTCGGCGATGCTCCCGAGTTGTCCAGCGGCGCGGATTGTAGAGCATTGGTTCTGCCTGGCGCATGGCACGGGGCGTCCGTGGGCAGAAAGGTCATGCGGCTTCCTTTCCTGTATTTATTTGCGCTCCGTTAGATCCAAACTTTGATACGGCCCTTCAGTTTGTCGGGCAAGCGTTTTTCCAGGTAACGGTGGACCTGCTGAGGGTGATACCGGGTGCTGAAGTGGGCGACGATGATGACCTCGTTGTTGAAGCGGTCGGCGCGTTCCAGCAAGTCGTCCAAATGCATGTGGCCGAACTTGTGAATCTTGTCTTTCTTGTGCGAAGGCAGGATGAAGCTCAGTTCGGTGATGAGGATTTTGGCATCGTAGAGCGTTGGGTAGTGGTCGAAGACCTCTGGGCTGGTATCCCCCGTGTAAGCGAGGATCGGGGTGCGGACTTCGCGCGTGACTTCGACGCCGCTCAAGCGCAGGTCGCGGATTTTTTCACCGGGCAGGCCGTGATATTCGGGTTTGAGTTTGTGCCGGCGGTTCCACACCAGGTAGCCGACTGAAGGTACGGTATGCGCGGTGCGGAAAACGCCCACGACATATTCACGGTTCAGTTCGATCTGATCGCCGGGGGATACGCCTCGCAGTTG
>BEIM01000454.1 GCA_002898995.1 bacterium HR36 | reverse complement strand
CTCGGCGATCGGAGCACACATCTGGATTTCCTATTCCCCCGATCTACGGCACTGGGGCAGTCATAAGCTGATTCTGCCGGCACGCCGCGGCGCGTGGTGGGATGCGAACAAGATCGGCCTTTCCCCGCCGCCCATCGAAACGCCCGAAGGCTGGCTCATCATCTACCACGGCGTGAAACGCACCGCGGCCGGAGCTCTTTACCGATTAGGATTGGCACTCTTCGACCTGCAAACTCCCGAGCGCTGCCTGTTGCGCGGCGATTCCTGGATCTTCGGGCCAGAAGAAGAATACGAACGTTATGGCGACGTGGATAACGTGGTGTTCCCCTGCGGTTACACGATCGCCTCGGACGGCGACACGATCCACCTTTACTACGGTGGTGCGGACACGTGTATTGCCTTGGCCACCGGCAGTATTCGCGCCCTACTCGACTGGCTGCACCGTAACGGCCGCCCCGAACCCATCCATCGCTGGGAGACGTAAACTCGCAACCACCGCGCCGGCTGACCATCGCAGGTCTCCCCACCCCTGACCGCTTGATTGAGGGTCGCGAAAGGACAGAGGCGCAGGATGTCTTCGGTGCTGCCGCTTTATGCCTCTGCGGTCTAGCTACAGGCCGCAACATGCACAACCGATTAACCGATGGCTACGGTTTCCTGATTCCTAGAGCGCTGCACTGTCGCGAACCCACCACCGACGCGAAGCCTACCACGCTGTAAGACCGCACCGTAGCTTCGAGAATCGGAATGGCTATAGAGGAGTGGCCTGTTTCATAGCGGGGCGGTGCGGGAATGCCGGTTGGAACCGCGTCCTGGCTCCCTGCTAAAGCGGCATGGGTGTCAATCATCAGGAAGTCCGGCCATCCTGAGCGGAGCGAGGCAAAGCGGCTGCGGCCTGATCCCAGAAGGCCGTGCTATCCAACCCAGGCCCTTCCCGCATTGACCGTGTCGCACATGTGCGGTACCAGATTTTGCTCAACAAACCGAACTCTTTCGCAAACCAGCCCACTCACCGTTGCACAGTTTTGCGCTGACACAATCGCTTGCATAAAGAAACCCGCCAAGCACGAACAGAAACGGCTAAACAAGGTAGGCAAATGATGCGTGCCCATTTTCTCATACAGCCTATCCCCAACCCAAACGCATAGCCCTTCTCCTCGAAGTGCTGGACTGGCAGGCAGCGGCTTTGAGCGTCTATTTCACTGGCTCCCACTCTCCTTAAGCGGCGGTGGCGTGTAGCGCTCCAGGCAACACCTGCGGCGTCCTTGGCGGGAAGGAGAAAGGTTCTGCACGTGTGTGGGGGCATTATTTTTTGCGGCGTAAGACCAGAACGACGTCGTCTTCGTTGTCGGGAGGGAGTTTGGCTCGGCGCGGTCCACCGCGTGTCGTCGCCCAGCGAAGTTCGTCACCTCGTAACTCATAAGTACCCAGGTAACGCTCCCGGTAGTCTCCTTTGACACCGCGAACATCTATCGTCTTCTTAGCGGGGTCGAGTGAAAAGGTGCCTTCCCCCAGCCATTCATGCCCGCGCTTCCAGCCGGTGATGCTGTTGCCTTGGAACACGATCTCGATGTACCCTTCGCCTTGAAAACGCCCTTTTGCGTCCAATCTGCCCACCTGCCCGACCCAAATGCCTTGAAGTCGCTCATGGTCTGAATCTAGCTCAACACTGGCGATAACGCTTGCCCAAACAGCCATGCCACTCACAAGCGCTGAAGACATTGAATGCTCCCGTTACTGAATGGGCTGGCTCTGCGTATTGTATCAAATCGGCCGCAACGAGTCAAGAACCTGTCACAATCCAGCCCTTACTACGTCAGCTTCACGAATGGCTCGGCGAAGCGGGGGGGGCACCCGTAACGTGAATGCACCCTAGACGCGGGCGTTCCGGCAGATTGCAAAGACAGAACGGAAGTGCGGTAATCAAGTTGCACCTGCTGCGCGACAGAGAAGTTCTGGCAGATTGTAAAGACTGAAGCGACACTCGGAGCATTGCAAAAACTGGATCGAAGGTTCCAGGAAATCGCCGAAGAGGCCTGCGGATACAACGTCTTGCCGCGATTGGCCAGGCGCTGGGATGGAATTGACGCGCAAAGGCTTTTTGTGAGGTGGTCGGAAGTGTTGACGTTTCAAGCTTCCCCATGCAAAATAGCTAACGGTGAGCCTGTTGGATGATGGGCGGGATAGCACACGGAAGGTTGTGCAGCATATCCCGTCCCTGGAAGGGCATGGACGAAGCTGATCCAGCTGCCGTCGCTTCGCGGAGTGCAAATGCTATGACGCCCAAGATTCACATCGAGAGGATGATGCATCGCGACGTCATCAAGGTGGTTGGGGAATCCGTGGCCAGTTACGCGCTGATTAAGCTGATTCCCGCGGGCGATTTTGGCTCTGTGCCGATGCGGCTCAACGTCGGGTTAGCTCTGGATGTGAGCGGTTCGATGTACGAGGAGGATGGAACCGGTTTGAGTCGGTTACAACGGGTGCAGGAGGCGGCGGCGCGGGCTCTGCAACAGTTGCAGCCGACAGACTTGATTAGCATTATTGCCTTCGGCCACGATGCCCGCGTTATCCTGCCGCCTACGCCCGTGGCCGAACGCCAGAAGATTGAAGAACACCTGTACGCCGTGG
>BEIM01000453.1 GCA_002898995.1 bacterium HR36 | reverse complement strand
CCAGAAGTTCCGCGTGGTCAAGAGCGTCGAGGGACAGGGTGGCACCAAAGGGGAGGTGATGGTGGCTGGCACCCAGCCAGAGTGTGGGCAAAAGCACAACGCGCTCGCGCAGCTGCGCCTCCACACCTTCCGCCACCGCGGTACATAGGATGGTGTCAGTCAGCGTAGGCAAATGCGGGCCGTGTTGTTCGCAAGCGGCAATAGGTGCCAGTACAACCACACGGTCGCGCGGCACCGCTTGCAGTTGCGGCCAGGTCATTTCTCCCCAACGCATACGTAGCTCCTTTGTGGTGAGCGACCGATTGGGCCAGCAGAATTCCGCTTCGCAGCCACGCTCTGTAAAGCCGACGCGTTGACCCAGCAGTTATCTACCCAGAAGGTTAAGCACCGCAATGGACATGGCGAGGACGCCAGTTTTGACGGTGGGTTCTGGGATCGGGTAATACTCATCAGAATGGAGAGGCGGAAGGGGCCGGCCGCCCTGTTTCGCTGCTTCGAGCAGCTGCGGTTCGACGGTGCCAATGCGAAACATACACACGGGGACGCCAGCCTGAGCATATCGGCTAAAGTCCTCCGCGCCCATAACCGGTGGCCGCGGCAGGACTTTCTCTTCTCCCAGCACAGTTTTGAGGGCGGCGACCGTGCGTCGGGTCAGTGGCCCGTCATTGACCAGAGAGGGCGTGAATTCGCCAGGGTTCACTCGCACAATTGGCTCAGGTGCACGAGCCGCTTGAGCAGCAGCTTTAGCCATGCGTTCAATGGCTTCCAGCACGTGCTTCCGCGTCGAGTCCTTGAAGGTGCGGACGGTCAGCTGCAGATGCACTTCGGAAGGGATGATGTTATGTTTGGTACCGCCATGAATGGAACCGACACTGACCACTACCGCATCCAGGGGATCAGTTTCCCGGCTAGCGATGGTCTGCAGATCGAGGATAATGCGGGCAGCAATCACAATGGGATCAATGGTCTGGTGGGGAGCCGCACCGTGTCCGCCTTTGCCACGAACTATGATGTCCACCGCGTCAGCATTGGCCAGACTGGGCCCTTCCGTGTAATTCACCGTGCCATAGGCAGCCTGGCCATCACAGTGCAAAGCCAGGGCATAGTCGGGCTTGGGAAACCGTATAAACAGCCCGTCTTCGAGCATTGCCCGCGCACCAGCGCCAATCTCCTCTGCGGGCTGAGCAATAAACACCAGCGTGCCTTTCCACCGGTCCTTGAGCTGGACGAGCACACGCGCGGTGCCTACCCAGCAGGTCATATGAATGTCGTGCCCGCAGGCGTGCATGACGCCGACTTCACGTCCCTCCGCATTCCGGACCCGCACCTGGCTGGCGTACGGCAGACCAGTGCGCTCGACGATCGGCAATGCGTCCATGTCTGTCCGCACCAGAACCACAGGCCCAGCGCCGTTTTTCAAGACGCATACCAATCCCGTTTTGCCAACTTGCTCTGTGACCGCAAAACCGAGTTGCCGCATTTCCTTGGCCAAACGAGCCGCCGTCTCTTTTTCCTGGAAAGATAGTTCTGGGTGCGCGTGCAGGTGTTTATAGAGCGTGTCGAGATAGGGATAGTCCTTGTCAATGAGCGGCCGAATGATTTTAGCCAGGTCGGGTAAGTCTGGGGCCGGTGACGGTTCCGCAGCCTGGACCAAAAAGGCGAAAGCTATGCACGCCGCGCTTGCTAGCCAGACAGCACCGCCGAGGTTGGATTTCATGCTGCTCCCTCCAGTCGGTTAAGAAGCGTAGGTGAGCCCCACGTGGTCACTAAAAGCCAGCACTCACGCAAGCTACACCAACTTGATACCAAAAAAGCCACGCGGTGGCGATATAGGGCTAAGGTACAATTGCCGGGATTGCTGCCAGCCATTACTGGCGACGAGCTTCAGGGAGACTAGGCGTGGGTGAAGGACAAGCATTGATGGTCGCAAAAGTGAGTGTTTGAGAATGGAGGGATTGCGCCCGCAACCAAGCCACAGCAAAAGCGCAGGCAGCTTGGGAGAGCGCAGGGCCGAGCTGCTCGGCGAGGGAAATCAGCGAGCCTGTGTAGCCGACGTGGCGCAAACACCGCCGGGCAAGCCATTCGCCTTCGCCAGCCAAGACAATGCTGCGAGGCGGCCGGCCGAACCGCTGTATCGACCGCTGCCAGACTTTGCAGAAGCGATGTTGCCATTCCGCCAGAGCGGCCTGAGCTATGCCGACCAGGTCTTTTTCTTCGAGTTCGCACGCATCCGCACAAAGCATTCGGGCCAGACGTTGCCGTGCCGCGGGGAGTGTAGCCGGCCGACCATCTGCTGTGAGTTGGTAATCGGGACGCTCGGGCTGTAGGCCTAAAATTAAAAACGCATCGTAAATATCTGCAAAAAACTCCGCCGCGGGAAAAAGCACGGAGTCGCGTGCAGGCAAGGGGCGCAGCAAGGCGCACAACGGGGTCCGGCGCGCACCCAAATAGAGCAGTTCGCCACGCAGTAGCCGGTGCCAATCGGTTCGGCTGGAGGTAGTTGGGCCCCGGTCATTTAGCGGAATCAGATCGGTGGTCGTGGAGCCGACGTCGAGCAATAGATGCCAGCTGGAGCAGGCACGAGAAACGTGGCCTGAGCCGCAAAGCACTTCGGCACTATCCCCCGGGGTTCGCCCGAG
>BEIM01000452.1 GCA_002898995.1 bacterium HR36 | reverse complement strand
ATTTTCGTCGCCTGGTGGTCCGCTATGAGCGTTGCGTGGAAGTCTATTGGGCTTTCGTGGTCGTCGCTTTCATCCTCATCTACTTGGCGCGAATTGTGAGATGATTTCTAGTATAATGGTTTTTCCTCGAACGAAACGACACAGAAGGGAGCACTAATGAAAGTGGCGGAAGCCTAGCCTTTCCGCCCGTTTCCCTATTGTGCCAGAGGAGGTGCGAGAATGCAACGCATTATCTGCTTACTGCTGACCGGGCTGAGTCTGACTGCTTTTGCGGTTCTGGCTCAGGACAAAAAAGCCGGAAAAGACCGAGCAAAAACCTTCGGACAAGGCCGCTCCTGCCGAGCTGAAGTGGACGTTCAAGCCCGGTGACAAGTTTTACCAAAAGATGACCACCAGCACAGACCAGGCCCTGAAAATCCAGAACCAGGACGTCAAGCAGGACCAGACCCAGGAGTTTGTTTTCAGCTGGACAGTGAAATCCGCTTCGCCGGAAAAGGTCGAACTCGAACAGAAAATCGAATCCGTGAGTATGCGAATTCGCATCGGCAGCAACGAGATCAGCTACAACTCGACGAGCAAAGATCAGCCTGAAAATCCGGTGGCCAGCTTTTTCAAACCGTTGATTGGCGCCACCTTCACCATCACACTCGATCCCAAGAGCAACCGTGTCATCAGCGTGCAGGGACGCGAGGATTTTGTCAAACGGCTGCGGGATGCCAACCCCAATATGTCGCAGCTGCTGGGACAGATTCTCTCAGAAGACCAGCTCAAGCAAATGGCGGAACCGGCGTTTGCTGTCACGCCGCCGTCGCCGGTGACCGTGGGGAGTTCCTGGGAACGCGAAGCGCATTTGACCATGGGGCCGCTTGGCTCTTATGACGCCAATTACAAGTACACCTATCAGGGCAAAGAAAAGAAGGACAGCGCTGAACTGGATAAGATCGAAGTGCAGGACAGCATCAGGTACAAGCCGCCCGAGTCCAGCCAGGCCGGGGGATTGCCTTTCAAAATCGAGAG
Source organism: bacterium HR36 (assembly GCA_002898995.1). Classification (GTDB taxonomy): domain Bacteria; phylum Planctomycetota; class Planctomycetia; order Gemmatales; family HRBIN36; genus HRBIN36. The sequence goes on along the minus strand of BEIM01000452.1, from coordinate 1,652 downwards.
TGGGAACCTCGAAGCCAAAGAGGTCAAGGGCACCATTTACTTTGACAGTAAAAAGGGACGGACCCACAGTTCAGAAATGGTTGTCAATCTCACCGGAAAGCTGACCATCAGCGTCGGTGACCAAAAGGCGGAAGTCGAACTCACGCAAAAGCAAACCACATGCACCGAAACTCTCGATTCGTTGCCACAGGAAACCAAGAAGCCTTAACTACCACTTCAGCTCAAGCCGATGGCCTATCGGGCCTGGAGATGAGAGGGGGCACTTTCTTATCCACGCCTCGGGCAGGCCCTAGTCTGAGGGTGTGACCTTGCCTGGCGTGGGCGGGGCGACGGCCACTACGGATGGCATTTCGCCAAGCTGTGCGCTGGTTTCAGATTTGCTCGAGAAACACGGGATAGTGGCTCAGGTCGGGCAGTGCCAGGTCGGGCTGGTAGGCGAGCAGTTCTTCCAGCGAGTGCGTACCGGTGGCCACCGCCAGAACCCGTGCACCGATGCTGCGGGCACATTGAATGTCCAGTGGAGTGTCCCCGACGACCCAGATACGGCTTGGATCGTACCGCCCGTTGAGATAACTGTGAGCGGCAGCCAACGCGTCGCGAGCTACGGCGTCGCGTTCGTAGTGCTGGTCCTCAAACCCGCCAAAGGCAAATCGCTCCGCCAGCCCGAAATGCCCCAGTTTCGTTCGTGCCCCCGAACGGAGGTTTCCCGTCAACAATCCCACTGCGTAGCCGAACCGACTTTGCAAATGATCGAGCAATTCCAGCACGCCCGGCAACACACGCCCTTGCATGCGCTGTAAACATTCCGGCAGCAGCCGTAAGTACGTTTGCACAAAACGTTGGAAATTCTCCTCAGTAATCGGCACACCGTGGGCCTGCATCAGATCGCGAATGATGGCGCGATCCGTCCGGCCACTGTACGGAATACGCACGCCGGCAGGGGGAACGGCAAATGTCTCGCAGATGGCCGTCTCCATCGCCAATTTGCCGGCCCCGCCACTGCGCAGCAATGTCCCATCTATATCAAAGAAGACTATCGCTTGCATACGCGACTATTTTATGTTCAATCCTTGCCGGTTTGTCCACGCTGATTCTGTCGTGTTTTGTCTCGACCATGATTAGCCGGGAAAGACAAAACAAGCGGCCAACCGCCGCCTCGAATACGCTACGTAACCCGCGCAACTCAACCACAACACCAGCAGCTACTCAGACGAAACCCGATAGGAACATCGCTCGTATTCTCCGACTACCAGGCCATCTATCAATCTTTCTCGCGATGCATCGGCACATCAGTATCGCGCCTCAGGACCCCCGGAGCTGGACCCGCCGCACATGCCATCTTAGGTTTTTCCCCACTCTCCGATCAAGTTAACGAAGAGGCAGCGGGAATTGTGACAAGATGTAAACTTGATAGGCTGGATTAGCGTTTATCTCTGGAGAATCGCGCTACGAAATTCTGTAGTTTCGCAGACGTCTTGTCTTCCTCAAGCGTCTTGACCAGTTTGCTGAACTTGGCGTGCCAATCGCGGTAATCCATAGCTTGACGAATTTGCTCCAGGATTTTCTGGATATTCTGCGCTGGTTCCTCGGGGGAGATGTTCTTTAGCAGCTCCTTCAGCTTTTCAGTCAACTCCTGCTCGGAACTAAACTTG
>BEIM01000451.1 GCA_002898995.1 bacterium HR36 | reverse complement strand
ACAGCCCCAATTGGCGATTGGGTATCGGCCGAAGCTGGCCCTCGTGGCGGATACGCGCCTCAACGCAAAACTGCTGCCAAACTGCTACTGGGTCGCCCACGCGAGCCGTGATGTCTCCTGGAGCATACGCCTGTTTATCGCGGAACTGTTCCGTCCAGCAATGCTTGTGCACTTCCCCCACCTTCCTGCAATCGGGATTGTGATGATCCTTGCCCATGTCCAGGGCATGTATTCTGCCAACGGGCTTCAGGATGATTACGAAACTCAGGGCGGGAATCAAAGGGTTAAAGCTGCCACGCACGACCAAGGGCCAGCCTTGGTCTGAATGCAGATCGGCGAAGAATTCCACGCTGGGTGAATGATCGGGGTCGGTATGCCAATAAATGTCCCCGTCAATGCGTTTCGATGTGTCGGCCAAAATCTGTTGAAACTCCGTGTTGGAGAGGGGCATCGGCAATTGCTCCCATAACTCTTGATGCACGGAATGTGCGGATCGGCCAGACTCGCCTCCACGGTCGCACGGATGTTTATATGCGCGAAGTCACGATGTGGCACCGTGTCGCTTTCGTGTTACGCTTCTGCGACAAGAGCAGCGTGCTGGCCGGCTTACGTCAGCAAGCACGACTAGCTCACGCCAGCCGTTCCTGGCGCAGGTTAGCGGACAGCGCCACCGTTAATGCGGATGATCTGGCCGGTGATAAAGGCAGCTTGCGGGGAAACCAGCCAGCAGACAACGGCGGCGACATCTTCAGGAGTGCCCCAGCGGCGAAGCGGAGTTTCGGAGATAGCGCGTTGCTTCCAGTAAGCAGAAGCCTGTTCCGCCCAGGCCGTGCGAATCCAGCCGGGAGCCAGGCAGTTGACCCGCACCTCGGGCGCCAGGTTCAAGGCCAAACTCCGCGTGTAGGCCATGATCGCCCCTTTAGCCAGGGAGAAAAGTTCGCCACTTTCGCCGTCCATGCCCGTTTCGGCCTGATCCCAGCCCATGTTGAGAATGACACCCCAACCGCGCGCTTTCATTCTCGGCCCGACTTCCCGGCACAAACGCACCGTCCCCAGCACATCGGTGCGCCAGAGGAGATCGAGTTTCGCATCGTAAGGCCAGCGGCGTGTTTCGCCCGTCAGGATGTCAGCGCCCGCGTTGTTGACCCAGAAATCCACTGGCCCGACCTGATCCCAGATGTCGGCAACGAGTTTGCGGCAAGCGTCGGGGTCGGCAAGATCTGCGAAATAGCACCAGGTTTGCACGCCGAACGTCCGCGCGCGCTCCGCGGTTTGTAAGGCGGCTTCCCGCGAACGATGAGCGTGAATCACGACATCGCCGCCCCGCTGTGCCAGCGCCAGAGCGATAGCCCGGCCGATCCCGCTCGAAGCCCCGGTGATGACGCCGCGCCGCCCACGCAAGTCCTGCCGCGACAAACTCGCTAGTAACTCCACCACCGTTCGCTGCAATACGGGGTGGAGCAAGGTAGGCGCCAACTCGGCCAGCGGACCAAGTACGAACACGCGTTGGTGCATGCGCGGATGAGGCACCGTCAAATCAGGCGTTTGGATAATCTGCTCGCCGTAAAGCAGCAGGTCGAGGTCGAGTGTCCGCGCGGCATTCGGTTCGCCACGCTGCCGACCATGCACTGCTTCGATTTGCAGCAGAGCGCGGTGCAATTCGTGCGGCGATAAATCGGTGTCCACGGCACAAACCGCATTGAGAAAGCGCGGTTGATCGGGCGGACCTCCTACGGCTTCCGTTTCCCAAAAACGCGACACCGCCACCATCCTTACGCCTGGTGTTTCCCGCAGCTGGTTCAGCGCCGATTCGAGATGCGCTCGCCGATCGCCCAGATTGCTGCCCAAGGCAATGTAGGCCCGTATTGACATGGCTGGATGGTTTCTCCGCTCACTTCGCGCTCGGGGATGCCGCCTGGAAACTACCCACCCGTTAGCTAACCTAAATGGCATGTCGGCGAAAGCAAGTCCCCGGGTGCTGATCAGCGTGCGGAACACGGCGGAGGCTGCGGAAGCCCTAGCGGGCGGGGCGACTTTGCTGGATGTGAAGGAACCGAGTCGCGGTCCGTTAGGCGCCGCTGACGCGGAAGTGCTGCGAGCTGTAGCCGACGCTGTCGGAAGTCGGGTTTTGCTCTCCGCCGCCTGCGGCGAACTCCTGGAGGCGAGCGATTTGCCCGACTTGCATGGCTACTGGGCAGCGAAGGTCGGCTTAGCAGGGTGTGGGCGAACCGCTTGGCCGGAACGATTCACCCAGCTTTTGGCGACGCTTCGCGACCGAGCGTTGCAGCGGCGTCAGATACCGGAGCGGGCACCGCCACCGCTGGCTAGAAAGCCAAACCTTCCCGTTTGCCCAAGCCTTCGCACGCATGCTGGGCCTATTCTTGTGCCCGTGGCCTACGCTGATTGGCAAATCGCCCGCGCACCTGCAGTGGACGAAGTTTTTCGCACCGCGCTGCAGCACCGTTGGCCGGCGGTGATGGTGGATACTTGGAGTAAGGATGGGCGGTGCCTCTTCGACTTTCTCTCGGTGTCGTTTTTGCGAAGTTGGTCTGCATACTTGCGCAACAGAGGGGTTCTACTAGGCTTGGCCGGTTCGTTGCGGCCAGAACATATGCCTTGGGTTCGCCAAATCACTCCGACAATCGTTGCTTTTCGCGGCGCGGCTTGCCTCCACCGTAACCGTTTGGCAAGCATCGCCCGAGATCGG
>BEIM01000450.1 GCA_002898995.1 bacterium HR36 | reverse complement strand
TCTATTTCGTGCAACTTTCGGATGGCACCTGGAAAGCCGTGGTGTACGCCTACAAAATCCAAAAAGCGCCTTTACCGCCCCCCGCCCAGTTCTATATCCAGTAACAGCCGACGCTCGCTTGCCGGGAAGGAGGAAACCTATGTGGTGGAGACCGAGAGCCGGGCGACTGATGCCTCGCCTTGACATAGTGGCGTGCCTTTGGCTGGCCTTGGTCGGCACGCTCAGCGGAAGTCAGTCCCTGTATGCCTGTCCTTTTTGCAGCGCCCAGGGCGTAACCCTATCCAAAGAGGTCGAACAAGCGACCTTTGTCGTGCATGGCAAGCTCATCAATGCCCGCCTCCTCAATGTCCAGGATGGTACTGGCACCACCGATTTGGTCATCGAGACGATCATCAAGCCTCATGAGTATCTCAAAGACAAGAAAATCCTCACCCTGCCTCGTTACGTGCCGACGGGTGGCCAAGACGACGTTCGTTTCATCGTCTTTTTTGACGTGTTTATGGGCCGGCTCGACCCGTTTCGCGGCATTCCAGTGAAGGACAAAGCCCTGGTCGAATACTTGCAAAAAGCGCATGCGCTGAAAGACGCCAAGCAGCCCGAACGCTTGAAACTGTTTTTCGATTACCTGGAACATCCCGACCCTGAAATCAATACGGATGCTTACAAGGAGTTTGGCAACACCAGCCTGGAAGATGTAGTGCAATGGATCCGCAGCACCGACCGCGATCACGTGCGTAAAAAATTGACTCAATGGTTGCGGAGCAACGAGACACCGGCGCTGCGTTACGGATTTTATGCGTTTTTGCTGGGCTTGTGCGGGCACAAGGAAGATGCGACAGTGCTTCACGACCTGCTGAAGCAACGAGAACGGGATTTAGTGTCCGGGCTGGACGGGGTGCTGACGGGGCTAACTTTGCTGCGTCCTGAAGAAGGTTTACAGGCGATCGATCACATCCTGAGCAACGAGAAAGAGGATTTCACCCGTCGGTATGCTGCGTTACGGGCAGTGCGGTTCTTGTGGGACAATCCACCGCCGGGTGTGCAGCGGGAAGCGCTTCTCGTTTCGGTGACCAAACTGTTGCGGCAGGGAGATATCGCCGACCTGGCCATCGAGGACTTACGCAAATGGAAACGCTGGGAATTCGCCGAAAGCATTTTCGGCTTATACGCCCAGCCTTCCCACAACGTGCCGATCATTCAACGTGCCATTCTTCGTTATGCGATCAGTTGCGCCCAGCAGGCGCAGGGGAAAGTCGGCCAGCTTGCCCAAACCTTCCTAGCTCAGCGGCGCAAAGAAGACCCCAAGCGTGTCCAGGACGTTGAGGAACTGCTGAAATTCGATGAACAATTGAGCAAGCCGGCAGGTGCGGGCCTCTGATCGGGCTGCCCCTTGCCTGCCCTGCTACCCACGCAGGCGGATGTTGCTGCCGCGTGTGCGGATTGATCACTCCAAAGCACTTGCGGTTTTCGGGAGTAATCCAGATGCAATGGCATTGTGTACAGGCTGCTTTACCCTCCATTGAGGCGGATTGGCTGATCGTGCCGGTTCTGGAGGACGAGCTCAGCGGGCCGGCACGTGCGTGGGATGAACTGACAGGTGGGCTACTATCACGCCTGCGAGAAAGCGGTGATATGCGGGGGAAATTAGCAGAATTGTTGCCCCTCGTGAGCGGGCCGTATGGTTCGGCGAAGCGCGTGCTGTTGGTGGGTTTGGGCAAGGCGCCAGAACTGGATCGGCGGGCACTGTATCGGGCGGGTTTTGCTGCAGGCAAACACGCAGCAGCGCGCAAACACCAGCGCATTGCCCTGGCTCTGCCAGAACCGGTCGGTGCCCTGAACTGGGCGGACATCGTGCTGGGGCTGGGCACAGGACTATATGCGGCCTATCGCGGACCAGGTATTCGCCAGAATCAACCGAACCGCCAGCCGCCTGACGAAACCGTATTGGTCGCGCCCACGGCAGCCCCGCTCGACCAGCTGCAGGCTGCCACGCGTCGCGCCGAAATTGAGGGCCGTGCCATCCACCTCGCTCGCGACCTCGTCAACGAGCCACCTTGCGATCTCTACCCAGAAACCTTGGCACGTCGTGCCGAATTGGTTAGCCAATCAGCCGGAGTGGAATGCACCATTTGGGACGAGAAACAATTGCTGGCCGAACGCATGGGTTGTTTACTCGGGGTGGCGCAAGGATCAGCCCGGCCACCGCGCGTCGTCATCCTGCGTTATCGAAACGGTGGCGATCAGCCGACGTTGGCTCTTTTGGGGAAAGGGGTGACCTTCGACAGCGGCGGGTTGTCACTTAAGACCAACGAGCAGATGCAGGACATGAAAGGTGACATGGCTGGCGCAGCCGCGGTGCTGGCTGCCGTGCAGGCCATCGCGGAGTTGCGGCTGCCGGTCAATGTCCTGGGTCTGATGGCACTGGTGGAGAATATGCCCAGCGGCAACGCCCTGAAGCTTGGCGATGTGCTGCGGGCACGCAACGGCAAGACGGTGGAAATCCTCAACACCGACGCGGAAGGCCGATTGATCCTCGCCGACATTTTATGCTATGCTGTCGAGCAAAACGCTGCGCATTTGCTGGACTTGGCGACACTAACTGGGGCTTGCATGGTGGCGCTGGGCACCGAAGTTGCGGGCTTGATGAGTAACCAGGAGGCCTGGGCGGAGCGAGTGCGCCAGGCGGCGACCAGTGCGGGCGAACAGGTTT
>BEIM01000449.1 GCA_002898995.1 bacterium HR36 | reverse complement strand
ATCGGCGAGGCCAGATTGCCGTATTTGAGGACATACGTGGTGCGTAAAACGCACGCGCCAAGGTTGTTGTGAGAAACGCGCACGCGGTGGCGTTCGTCGGCGCCGCATCGGTGCCGCTGCGTGTGAGTACCCAAGTTCACCCCGCTTGCAGTCCTGGAAACTGAGGGAATAAGTCAGGCGACTCCCATCTTGCTTCCGAGGCCTTGGCTCGGTAAGATCCTTTGCTCCGATATCCCTTGCAACGATGAGCCATTCTCGGCCACATTGCGCTTTGGCTAAATCCTGTCCCTTGGCAGAGCGAGTCACGCATGACCCAGATCAAGGCCACCAATATTACCTGGCATGAAGGGCATGTAACCCGCCAGGAACGTGAGCACCTCCTGCGGCAAAAAGGCTGCACCATTTGGTTCACTGGCTTAAGTGGTTCGGGCAAGAGTACGCTCGCTTACACCCTCGAACACGCCTTGGTGCAGCGCGGCCATCTCGCCTATGTCTTGGATGGTGATAATATCCGCCACGGTTTGAATAAGAATCTCGGTTTTTCGGCCGAAGACCGCGAAGAGAACATTCGGCGCATCAGCGAAGTCGCCAAACTTTTTGCCGACGCCGGCATTATCACCATGACCAGTTTCATCAGTCCGTACCGTAAAGATCGAGATAACGCCCGCCGGCTTCACGAACAAGCGGGCCTGCCGTTCATTGAAGTTTACCTCGCCACCCCCATCGAAGTGTGCGAGCAGCGCGATCCAAAGGGACTGTACAAGAAAGCCCGTGCCGGCGAGATTAAACAGTTTACTGGCATTGACGATCCTTACGAGCCACCGTTGCATCCTGAACTGGTATTCAACGCCGCTGAAGTTTCTCCGCAGCAAGCCGCAGCCGACTTGCTCAATTATCTCATCCGGCGCGACATTATACTACCAGAAGAATAGCTACCGTTTCCTGCCTCGCTTTGGCTGGTTTTACCCAAGCGCTCTGCCTGTCAGCGGACAGCGTTTCTAGAATCCCTCTTGAAACCGTGACACTGCCGGGAGGGAAATCGCTATGTGCGCACGCCGCTGGAACATCGCCAACTTCCTGGGGATCACGCTCTCAGCCACGCTGGCCCTCGTTGCCATCACCGCCAGATACTGGCGCATGGAGACTCACGGCCAGGAAGGCTCGCTTTCCGGCTTGCCGCGCGGTTTTCCACCACCGAGTTCGCCGCAACAAACACTCCGCTCGATCGTCGTACCCGAAACCTTGCGGGTGGAACTGGTGGCCGCGGAACCGGATGTCGTGGACCCCGTTGCCTTTACCTGGGATGCGCGAGGCCATATGTACGTGGTCGAAATGAACGACTATCCGAACGGACCGCCCGGCGGGAGGATCAAGCTGCTACAAGGCATCCGAGGCCACGGCAAGATTGACCGCGTTACCGTTTTCGCCGATGGCTTGCCTTTTCCGGATGGAGTTTTCCCCTGGCGTAAGGGCATATTAGTGACGGCCGCGCCTAATATCTGGTACTTAGAGGACACCGACGGCGATGGCCGCGCTGATCTAAAAAAGGTATTGTTTACCGGTTTCCATGAGGGCCATCCACAACATCGCGTTAACGGCTTAGTGTGGGGGCTGGATAACTGGGTTTATGCGTGCAACGGTGACAGTGGTGGTGTAGTGCGAGCTCCTGATCGCCCTAATCAGCCCGCGATCGAAATCCGCGGTCGCGATTTTCGCTTTCGTCCAGACACCCTGCAGGTCGAAGCGATAGCTGGGCAATCGCAATACGGCCACACTTTCGACGCCTGGGGTCGGCGTTACTTTTGCAACAACCGTATTCACATTCGCTTTGCTCCCATTGCCGAACGCTATCTGCGGCGCGCACCAGACTTAGTCGTTGCTAATACCGTGGTCAACATCGCCGAATACGGTCCTGTAGGTGCCAAAGTTTTTCCCCTTACCCAGCCCCAGGAACGATTCAACGACTATACCCACACCGGCTATTTCACCTCTGCTTGTAGTGTCCATATTTACCTGGGCGACCTGCTACCGCAGCAATACCAAGGCTGTGCCTATACATGTGAACCGGTGCACAACCTAATTCACCGCTGCCGCATTGTGCCGCGCGGCTCTATTTTTGCAGCACAACGTGTCGAGGAAAATTGTGAATTCTTTGCTTCCCGGGACCCCTGGTGTCGGCCGGTCTATATAAGTACGGGGCCGGACGGCGCTCTTTATGTCGCAGACTTCTATCGTGCGGTCGTCGAGCATCCACAGTGGATTCCGCCTGAAGTACAAAAACGTTTGAACCTGCGCGCCGGAGACGATCGCGGTCGCATCTATCGCATCGTACCACAAGATTTCGCCTCCTGGCAATATCATAACTTGCAGCAGGCCAGCAGCGAGCAACTGCTACAAGAATTGGCGCATCCTAATGTATGGCGCCGCAACACTGCGCAGCGCTTGCTTTACGAACGGCAGGATAAATCCGTGATTCCCGCTCTTGAAATGCTGGCCCGCTCCCATAATGACCCGCAAACCCGCTTACGTGCTCTTTACGTGTTGGATGGTCTGCAGGCGCTGACGGAAGATATTATTGCCGCTGCGTTACAGCACCCAGAGGCCGGGTTACGGGAAAATGCCCTCCAGCTTGCCGAACCTCGAATAGCCCAGTCGCCTTTATTGCACGAAAGGGTGCTAAGTTTAGTGCGGGATCAAGATCCGCGCATTCGCTT
>BEIM01000448.1 GCA_002898995.1 bacterium HR36 | reverse complement strand
GGCACAGGCCTCGATTTCCTGCGCGTGAGCCCCGTCTGTGCTGACGCTGGGAATGGCTACCAATTCGGCCAGGTCCCGCACTAACCGCTGGTCCTCTGCTTCCAGAAACCGCAACGCTGCTTTACGTTGTGCTAGTGCTTCTTGACTCATGAAATATCCCCAGTTTAGATTGCTCGGTCGCTTTACCAGCGCCCCTAAGCGACTACCAGGTTAATCAGCTTATTGGGCACTAGGATGGTTTTGCGAACGGTTTTGCCAGCAATCCAATCTTGCACCCGCGGATCGGCTAACGCTGCTTGCTTTACGGTGTCTTCATCCGCATCTACGGGCACAGTGATACGTGTCCGCACCTTGCCATTGACTTGCACAGGAATTTCTATCTCCTCCACTTTTATAAGATTTGGATCGAATTCGGGCCAGGAATGATAAGCCAGGGTTTCGCTATGTCCGAGGGCTTGCCAGAGCTCTTCGGCGATGTGCGGTGCGAAGGGCGATAGCAGCAGCACGAAGGTTTCTAAGACTGACTTAGGTCTTACGGTAAGGCGGCCTAAATAGTTGGCCAATTCCATCATCGCGGCGATGGCTGTGTTAAACCGCATCGCTTAAATGTCTTCGGTGACTTTCTTGATAGTGAGATGCAGGCGCCTGAGTGTTTCGCGGTCCGCTGGGATGTCCTGCACTGTCGGACTAAGTTGCAAGCCGTCTGCCTCCTCATCTATAACCAGCCGCCAGACGCGGTGCAAGAACCTATACACACCCTCCACACCCCGCATGCTCCACGGTTTAGTGGCTTCCAAGGGCCCCATAAACATTTCGTAAAGCCGTAAACTATCCGCTCCATATTCGGCCACCACCTCATCAGGATTAATAACATTACCCCGACTTTTTGACATCTTATAAGCACGAGCATCCGCCCGAATATGAGGGGCTTCTTTGAGAACGAAATAGTCGCCGCGCTTTTCGACCTGGTCCTCGTCCAGGCGAACGCGTTGGTATTTTTCGCCAGTACGTTTATCTTGAGCAGTCTCTTCTTCGACGTATTCAGCCGACACCCATTCTCCGCGTGCATTCCGGAAGGCAGAGTATTCCAGTTCGCCCAGGATCATACCTTGATTGACTAATTTCTGGAACGGTTCTGGAGTGGAAACGTAACCGCGGTCATAGAGCACCTTATGCCAGAAGCGCGAATAAAGAAGATGGAGAACGGCGTGTTCCGCCCCACCTACATATAAATCCACGGGCATCCACGCTTTTTCCTTAGCGGGATCACAGAGAGCCTGATCGTTGTGCGGGTCGATGTAGCGTAAATAATACCAGCAGGATCCTGCCCACTGAGGCATGGTGTTAGTTTCGCGCTTATAGCGTTTGCTACCCCTAACTACATAAACCCAATCTTTGGCTTTCTCTAAAGGCGGCTCCGGCTTACCCGTCGGTTTGAAGTCTTCCAACTCGGGCAAGGTGACGGGAAGTTCCTCAACGGGCACGGGTTCCATAACGCCAGTGGGATTGCCTTGCTCATCTAATTCAAATAAAATCGGGAATGGTTCACCCCAATAGCGCTGGCGACTAAATAACCAGTCGCGCAGTTTATAATTGACTTTGAATCGTCCCAAGCCCCGTTCGCTAAGCCAGGAAGTAATGCGCTTTTTAAATTCGGCAGTAGGCAGATCATCGAACGGGCCGCTATTCATAGCCGAACCGTCTTCAACATAAGCGCGGCTGAGACGCTCCAGGGTACTATTGGTGTTGCGCAACCATTCGTCCGGCGGGCGAACGACAGTGCGGATGGGGAGGTCAAATTGCTGGGCGAATTCAAAATCGCGTTCGTCATGAGCCGGCACAGCCATAATCGCACCCGTCCCGTAGCTAATCAATACATAGTCGGCGATCCAGATCGGGATGCGTTCGCCGTTGACAGGGTTGATGGCGTATGCGCCGGTGAAGACCCCAGTCTTCTTACGCGCCAGTTCGGTTCGCTCCAGGTCACTTTTCCGTGCCGCCTCCTCGCAGTAAGCCTGGACTGCATGGCGATAGGCTGGGGGAGTGATGCGCGGAACCAGTGGATGTTCCGGTGCCAGCACCATGTAGGTCGCACCAAATAGGGTGTCCGGCCGCGTTGTGTAAATGCGAATGACATCGGGCTCGGGCTTTTCGGGGAAACCACCCTGTTGGCGTGCGGCCAGCCATTGTTCGTAAGCGGCCTGCGGTCGGTCCAGGGGAAAGTCCACCTCCGCACCTTCGCTGCGCCCGATCCAGTGGCGCTGCATTTCCTTGATCGGTTCGGGCCAATCCACCAGGTCCAGGTCGCGCAACAGCCGCTCGGCATAGGCAGTGATCCGCAGCATCCACTGCCGCAACGGAATGCGAATCACTGGATGACCGCCACGTTCCGACTTGCCATCTACTACTTCTTCGTTAGCCAGCACTGTACCCAGCGCCGGGCACCAATTGACAGGAGCATCCGCCAAGTATGCCAAGCGTTTGCTGTCGCGGTATTCACGGATAGCGCGCTCACCTTGTGCCTGGATGGCCGAAGGAATGGGCAACTCGGCAATGGGCCGACCTCGCTGCTGCTCCTCATCGAACCATGTGTCGAATAACAGCAAAAATATCCACTGCGTCCATTTGTAATAGGCGGGATCGGTGGTGTCAATTTCGCGGTCCCAGTCGTAACTGAATCCGAGCATCTGAATCTGGCGGCGGAAAGTAGCAATGTTCTGCTGCGTCGTC
>BEIM01000447.1 GCA_002898995.1 bacterium HR36 | reverse complement strand
TAGCTTCATTGCCCCCAAGCCAAAGCCGCCATAAGCGCGACAGTGCCCGCATGCTGGTGTGCCCTGGGAGGTTGTCGTTTCGGGAGTTGAGGGAAAGGGATGGCTTCCTGCAACGCTTGGCCAGGCCGATCTGGGGAGTTAGCGCCAGGCGGAAGATTTTTTGCAGTTGCGCCGCGTGGCGCCTGGCCGTTCGTCGGAAAGTTAGCTTACGTTCACGCACTTGTCAAATTCCGCAAACTCATTTTTTCGTCCCTTTCCTGCCTGACCGAAAGGTTGCAAGCAATCTGCGAAATCGCGACAATAATAGCGGCCCACAATCTCGGAGGATTCGCCATGCGTCAGCGCTGGAAACTGGCGGCCGTGCAAATGAACGTGCATTTCGCCGACAAGCTGCGCAACCTCCAACGTCTGCGCCAGGCCATCCGCGACGCCGCGGCGCAGCAGGCTCAGCTGGTCATTTTTCCTGAGTGCAGTCTGACGGGTTATGTCTTTGAAGAGAAAGCGGCAGCGCTGGAAGTAGCCGAGCCGATTCCGGGACCCAGTACAGTGGAACTAACGCTCCTATGCCGCGAACATGGATTGTACGTCATTTACGGTCTGCTCGAGCGCGAGGAAGACCGACTGTATAACAGTTGTGTGCTCTTGGGTCCGGAGGGACTGCTGGCTTCCTATCGCAAAGTGCATTTGCCCTTTCTGGGCGTGGATCGTTTTGCGACCCCGGGCGACCGCCCCTTTGCCGTGCACGAGTTACCGGGACTGCGACTGGGCATGCACATTTGTTACGATGGCAGCTTCCCCGAATCAGCGCGAGTCATGGCCCTATTGGGAGCGGATTTGATCGTTTTGCCGACTAACTGGCCGGCGACCGCACTGTGCAGTGCGCAGTGCCTCCCGATGTGCCGGGCTCTGGAAAACCATGTCTATTTCGCCGCCGTGGATCGTGTGGGCGAAGAAAAAGGATTCCGTTTCATCGGCTGGAGCCGCATCGTCGCCCCGACGGGCGAGACCCTCGCCGCCGCAGAACACGACCAGGAAACCATCCTCTATGCGGAAATCGAACCAAAACTGGCTCGGCAAAAACATCGTGTTTTCGTGCCAGGCAAACACGAAATCCATCGCTTAGCCGATCGTCGCCCGCAGTTTTACACCTTGCTCACGCAAACGGAAAGCACCCGTGCTCTCGCCGCAACTGCTGGTTAGCGCCATTTTCGGCCTGATTTGGGCAGGTCTGGCTTTTTATCTGCTGGTCTGGTATCGCGGGCCGGAACAGTTAGCTCGTTTGCAGTTGCGGACGATGGGCATCCTCGCCGCCCTGTTTGCCCTGTACAACGGCATTCGCTTTTATCTAGAATGGCGGCGTTTGCGGCGACTCCGCAGGGCGAATCTTCACCATGACCACACCACCGCCTCGCCTCCTATTGATTGAAACTTCGGGCCAGCCAGGGCAGGTGGGCTTAGCCGAAGGGTCCCGCTTGCTGCAAGCGCAAACTTTGTCGGCGGCGCGGCGGCACGCGCGAGATCTGGCTCCCGCCGTCCAGCAGTTACTCCAAAATGTCGGCTGGCACCCGCGCGATTTACAAGCGGTGGCGGTCAGTCGTGGCCCAGGCAGTTACACCGGCTTGCGCGTTGGCATCATGTCAGCCAAGGCCCTGGCCTACGCTCTGCAGATTCCCATCCTGGCGGTGGATACATTCCTCATCCTGGCTTTGCAAGCAGGTCCAGGCTCCGACCTCGATGTGCTCGAAGACGCCCAGCAAGAGAAAATCTACGTGCAGCGCTTTCGGTTCTTGCCCGGCCAATCGCGCCCCGCAGCCTGCCAGCCGTTAACTATTCGCCCTTTTTCGGAATGGCTCACCGATTTGACGACGCCGTTGCGAGTGAGCGGCCCAGCGCTTGAGTCGGCCACATTTCGCGCTCGCCTGCCACCGACCGTCAGCGTGGTGGAGTCCGCCCTGTGGCATCCGCAGCTTCCTGCCATGCTCGATTTGGCCCTCGACTTATGGCAGCGCCAGGAATTTGCCGACACTTGGCGCTTCGAACCACTTTATCTTCGTCCAAGCGAAGCCGAGGAAGCCTGGGAGCGCCGCAAACCTACAGCCCGCAGCTAGCATCTCAATTGAACTGTCCTTGCACTCCAGCCCGCGATAAGCCTTTACCAATACCGTGCAAGCAAGTCCGCAACCAGACCGACTAACCGTCCCGCCGTGAACACGCTAAATGCTGCCGTCCACACCGCCCAGACAACACGTTCCACCCAAGCGCGACATCTCGGCCAAACAGGTGCGGCACGCGCAGCAGCATTGTCCATCGTGGCGGACCGGGCTTCGTGAACGTCCTCCTTTTCATCCGAAGCCTGAGAGCCAGCCCCACCTGCATTGCCAATAGAACGCGAGATGTCAGGCGCCCGCGTTGATGCTGCAAGGCTTAGTGGTAACCACAACCCGGCCAACAAACAGGGAAATAAATAGCGCACCTGCATGCCGTAAATAAAACGGTGGCGCGGCGGGGTTACCGCCAGGTACATGACGATAGCCGTGATAAGCCAGGTCCCCGCGAACAGGACCGCGAGATATACGGCCAATAAAACCAGAAGCCCCAGCCATTTCAGTGTGCACCAATTCGCCAGGCGCAAGAGTGCCCCCGCTATGTCCACAGCCGCTGCTACCAGTACCAGCGCGCGCAGAAACCCCACATGGTACGGACGCAAGAACGTATCCACCCAACCCAGCG
>BEIM01000446.1 GCA_002898995.1 bacterium HR36 | reverse complement strand
TTTCCTGTCGAAGCGCGACCATCGTCTAATGCATCTTTTTTCGGACAACTGGGAGCTTGGCAGCGAGGCAAGCCCATTTCATCCACAGGAGCAGAAGTGCACGGCCTTGTTATGGGCATGGCTACCACTGTTTTTGCAATGCGTTAGCGGTCGCGCTGTGTGCAAGTCGGTGCTTTTCCGACAACGTAGCGCGAGCTTGTCGGTCTGCTGGGCGGGGATATCTTAGCCATACAACTGATGCCATAGCAACACAGATAGGCCGGTGGTCTTTCCGAAGGTGAACACCTTAGCTGCGATTGCCACGAGGTGTTAAGGTGTAAGGCGCTCGGCAAATAGTGGCGGGGCAATTCCAAGCCAGCCAATCTCATCAACTAGGAGCAAGCCCATGAGCGAGTCGGCATCGCCCACTGCGGTTGATGAAACGGGGCCCTTGATTTCGATGGTTGGCCTTTTAGAAACAGCTGTACGGTTGACAGAGCGCGACGTCGTCGAAGCGGCACGACGAGCTTGGCAGATGGATTTAGGAGCAGGCAAAGAAGGCCCTGACGGGATGGTGGCGCAAATGTCGCCAAAATCCATTATCGTGTACGCGGGCGACTATTTGTTCCTGGTGAATAACGCAAACGAGCCCTACGTCCGAGACCCAGAAAGCCAAGCCAAGAACCTGCGGGAATTGCGGATCCAGCATTTGTTTCGCCAGCACACTGCGTGGATGTCGTGTGATATGTTCGGGAAAGTGGGTGGAAAAGGACTGGAAAAGTCGCAGCATGGGGATACCTCGACCTACCGTCAACTCGGCCGGCTATTTGCCGAGTTGATGCCCGCCGGTACGTTGTTGCTGTATCTGACCGAAATCGGGCAGTTTTTCCCCGTCAGCGAAAAAACGATTGCCGCGCTAAGGGCTGAGGATCCGTTGCAAGCCCTGGCCAACACTCGCGAGGTGCCGGTTGTGCCGGTGCCCGCCGATCACCCAGACTTGGTGCAGGCTCAAGAAGAGGCACGGCGCACCTGGCCGCAATTTGTCGCTGCTTTTGAGCAAGGCCGCGGAAGCCATTTTAGCGTCAAGGTGCCCCTGGGTTACGGCGAGGAACGGGAGTATATCTGGGTCGAAGTGGAGGCCATTGAAGGGGATTGGGTCTACGGCAAGCTGAGCAACGAACCTGTGTATCGGCACGAACTGGAGTTGGGCGACCGCGTTCGCGTCCATTCCTACGAGCTCAACGATTGGCTTTATCTGGACGAACAGGATACTCCAGTGGGTGGCTACACGGTCCGCGTGCTGGCTAGATTAAGCGGGTACACTCCGCCTGGCTTTGGAAACGATACCTGAGCATTTTGCTCGGGAGCGGCACCATGCAATTGGTCTACTTCACGAAATCGCTGCAAGGCCTCGATACCCCTGGGATGATCGCTTTCTTAAAAAAGGCGGGAGTGCAGGGAGCAGACCTGACAGTGCGTCCAGGCTACCCCGTAACGCCCGACAATGTCGAGAGAGAATTGCCAAAAGTCATCCACGAATTTCGTGATGCGGGGCTAAGCGTTCCTTTGGTTACCGCGCCGACGAACCTGCTGGACGCATCTAGCGCCCCTGCGCGTCGAATCTTCGAGGCTTGCAGCAAAGCAGGGGTGAGCATGGTGAAGATTGGCTATTTTCTGTTTCGCGGCCAATGGGAAGCCGCACTCAGCGAAGCGCGGAAGGCCCTCGAAGGTTTTGCTAAATTAGCCGAGCAAACTGGGGTGCGGGCGTGCTATCACACACACTCGGGAAACTACCTCGGTAACAATGCCGCCTCGCTGCGCTGGTTACTGCACGACTGCGACCCGCACTATATCGGCGCTTTTCTGGACACCGGGCACCTGGCGATTAACGGTGGGCCGTTCCGCTACGAGGTCGCCTTGGCTCGACCCTGGTTCTGTTTGTTGGCGATCAAGGATATGCTGTGGAAAAAGGATGATAAACGCGGCTGGCACCCAGAGGTCGTGCCCGCAGGACACGGGATCGTCCGCTGGCAAGAAGTGGCCGCCGGTCTTAAAGATGCTCGCTACAACGGCGTCGTGAGCCTCCATGCCGAATATGAAGCCCGCGATCTAACCGAGCGACTCCGCCTCGCCCAGGAGGAACTCAAGTTTTTGCGCCAGACTCTGGGCAGCTGAAACCTCGCCTTCAGGTCGCGTTACCGCTCACCTCGATGCCCCCGCCTCGCACAAGGCTGCGGTCCTGTCGGCCTTGTGCGGGGCCTGCTTAGGTGGGCTGCCAGAGCATTTACTAGGGAAATGTTTTGCATCTGGTGATCCATGGCCCCAATGATGTTAGAGCGGCGGCCAACGAGTTGAAGGAGGCTTGTTTCAAAGGGCGAACGTCTTTATCAGGGCAGGCTTACGGCCGGCGCAACCACGCACTCCGGCTACCCTGCTGGTTTTGCAGGACGAATTCGCGGGCAACTGCCTGACCATTCCGCTATACCGCCCCAGACAGGAAAATCGCCCGAGAAAGCGGCTTATCAATGGTCGCGAGTATCGCAGTTGCGCACGTTCGAAATGTCGGGACGCCGACCGAGTGTCGTGAGGCCGACGGTAGCCATCGCCAGGGCTAACACAGGGGCGAGGAAATACTGCCCTGCACTAAAAAGGCGTTCCTGTGTACAGTGTTGCGCGGATTGTCGCAAGAGCCAGTTCCCGGTATCAGGGGTAAGGCGGCACTCCACAATGCCGACGAACATGGTGCGAGGGCCATCAGACAACTCCAG
>BEIM01000445.1 GCA_002898995.1 bacterium HR36 | reverse complement strand
GGGAACGATTGCTTCAGGAAGCACGCCGCGTGCTAAACTTGTCGCGAAAGAACAATGACTGGCCCGAAATCCGCAGGCGTAAAAAGCAACCTGTCGGCCTGTCCGAGGAGCAACACGCATATACCTTTGCAGTAGCTCGCGGGCAAGTCTGGCAAAAAACGCGCGGACACCCGCCCGCGCCTTTGGCCGCTTTGGAAGTAGTCGAAAAAACCGTGAATCTGCCGCTGGAGGCTGGTTTGGCTCACGAAAAAGAAACGTTTCTCCGCTTAGCCGCCGGCTCCGAAGCGCGCAACCTGATCGCCGTTTTCTTCCAGCAGCAACGCCTGCAAAAAGACCCCGGCGTGAGCCAGGCCCCTGCCAGTCCGCGGAACCTCAGTCGGGTAGGCGTGCTGGGAGCCGGGGTGATGGGCTCGGGGATTGCCAGCGTTTTAGCGCGGCGAGGCTTGTTCGTGCAAATTCTGGATGTTGCTCCTGAAATCCTGCAGCAGGCGCTGCAGAGAATCGAACGGAGTTTCCTAGAGCGTGTGCAACTAGGGCGATGGCAACCCGAAGAAGTGGCGGATGCCCTGGCACGCATCGGGACGACGCAAACCTTAGCCGCCATGGCCGACCGCGAGCTGGTAATTGAAGCCGTCACCGAAAATGCGCCACTGAAAACCCAGCTCTTCCGCGACTTGGAAAAGCATGTGGCTGGCGACGCCATACTCGTTTCCAACACCTCGACACTTTCGATTACTCGCATGGCGGCCGCTTTGGAAAAGCCGCAGCGCTTTGCGGGTTTACACTTTTTCAACCCTGCGGAGCGCATGCCACTGGTCGAGGTTGTTCGCGGAGAAAATACCTCGGACGAAACCATCGCCACTCTGGTGGCTTTCGCCAAGCGCATCGGCAAGACGCCCATTGTCGTCCGGGACAGTCCAGGTTTTCTGGTGAATCGCGTGCTGTTTCCATACCTGAACGAGGCTATGCTTCTGCTGGAAGAAGGGGCGACGCCACGCGAGGTGGACCGCGCGGCGGTGGAGTTCGGCATGCCGATGGGGCCGATAACCTTGCAGGATGTGGTCGGTCTGGACACTGCCCTTTATGCTGGGCGGGTTTTGCAGCAGGCGTTTCCCGATCGCTTTGTCGAAAGCCGCGTTGTCGCCGAACTGGTGCAGGCGGGCCGACTCGGCCAGAAAAGCGGTGCGGGTTTCTACAGCTATGCCAAAGATCCCAAGCACGGCGCTGACGACCCCGCGCTGATGCCGATTCTCGAACGCTGCCAGCGGGAAAAGCGCAGTTTTACGCCCGAGGAGATCACTGATCGGCTTTTCCTCCCCATGCTACTCGAAGCGGTGCGCGTGCTGCAAGATGGCATCGTACGCCATCCAGGCGATGTGGACATGGGACTGATCCTCGGCATCGGGTTTCCCGCTTGGCGTGGCGGTATCCTGCGCTGGGCTGACGACGTCGGGATCGAAGAAATTCTACAACGCCTGGCGCTTTACCAACACCTTGGTCCACGCTTTGCCCCGCCCGACTTGCTGCAGCAACTCGCCGCACAACGCCGCAAGTTTTATCCCGACGGCACTTCCTGAGAAGCCACGCCAATACGCTTCGCGTTTTTGGGTGTTGCTATCTCAACGCAACGGGCATAGGCTAACTGCAAAGCAGATTGGTCATACGGGGAGAACTAGATTATGCGAATCGGGGGCACGAGCAAACTGGGGGCCGCTAGCTGTAGCGGCTTCGTGTACGGGCTCATCGGAATTGTGGTCGCGCAAGCGGGCCTGGTTTGCGCACAGTCTCCCCCGTCCAGTCCGCCGCCAACGCAGTTGGTTCCCAACGCAGTGAAATCCAATCTGCCGCCAGCTGGCAAAGCCGCCGAGAAAACCGCCGACAAGCCGGCACCCAGTAAGCCTCCAGTTCCCTCAACTGAATTGCCTCGGCGATTCACCGGCCGGCCTGGAGAACTGGAACCCGAAGAAGAAGACCGCCTCGATGCTCTCATTGACCGCTTCATTGAACATGATCTCGGACTGCGGCATGATCCGAAAGCAGTGCAGGAGTTTCAGAAGCTGGGTGTAGAAGCGATCCCAGCACTGGTTCGCGCACTCAATCGCACCGCGCCTCTGGCCCAGCGCTGCCCGCCGGCCATGATTGCCAAAAAACTGATCAGTCTGATGCAGCGGGTCGAAGATGTGGAGGTGCTCGATTTCATTCGTCGCGAGGTAGGCGCGGGCGTCCGCAGCGGCCCCAATATCGGTTTTCTCGATAGTGTTCGCGTCAACGCTATGCTTCGCAAACGTGAATTGCTGTCCCGACCACCACCGCCTACAAAATCCCTCTTCCCCGCAGAACCGCAGGAAAAACCGTACCGCTCTCCTGGCGAAAAACCGTAACGCTGCTGATTAGCGCCATGTCCGTATGCGACCTCCCCTGGCTTGACTGGTGGCAAGAATTCGGCCGTCAGGCCCACCTTGGCAAACTGCAACTCGGGCGCTATACCGCCGAATATTTCGCCTGGGGTGATGGGCCAACACTCCTTTGCATTCATGGTTTAGCCGATGGGTTCCTCGCCTTTTTTCCCCTGGCCGCTTTGCTCAACTCGCATTTTCGCGTCGTCGCCTACAACCTGCCCGATGGGTACCGCGATGAAGCCCGATTGAGCCGCTATTCCCTGGCCGAACTGGCGCAGGACGTAGTACGGGTGCTGGATCGATTGGGATGTTCGCGTGCGACAGTGATCGGGCATTCCTATGGCTCGGCGGTGGCTGTGGCCGC
>BEIM01000444.1 GCA_002898995.1 bacterium HR36 | reverse complement strand
GCACGTCCCACAAACGCACGGTTTTGTCGTCGCTTCCCGAAACCACGTAGCGGCCATCGGGACTCACCGCCACGCTGATCACCCCAGCTTCGTGCCCCGTGAAGCGGCGGACTTCCTGCCCCGTCTGCAGGTCCCACAAACGCACCGTTTTGTCCCCGCTTCCCGAAACCACGTAGCGGCCATCGCGACTCACCGCCACGCTGTACACGGTACCCTCATGGCCCTTAAATGTGCGCACAAGGTTTCCGGTTCGGGGATCGAGAGCCTGGATTGTCCCATCACCTAACGCAACCACAAGGTGCCGACCGTTTGGCACCCAGGCAAGTGTGCAGACGAAATCGCCGAGGTTGAACTCCTTATAGCCTCCGCCTCGCTCAACAGCACACGATACCCAGGCAAGTGTGCAGACGAAATAGCCGAGGTTGAACTCTCTGGGAAGGGAGGAGAAGGACGCTTCCAATTCTTCCAGACGTTTACTGAGGTCGGCCAGTTCCTTGCCTCGCAACGCTTTGATATCTTGCTCGGTTCGGCTCTCGAGCTGGCGAGCCTTCTCGCCGAGACCCTCGATATCTCTGCTAAGCTGACGGTGCAGCTTTTCCAAGTCATTGCGCAACGCCTTGGCCTGGGTTTGATCCAGGTCTTCTTTGATCTGCCAAAGTTGCTTGCCCAGTTCCTCTACTTCCTTGCGATAGTCGGGGAGTTTCTCGTTGAGCTGTCGCACCTCGCGGATGCTGTCTTGCAATTCTTTCTGGCTTCGCGTAAGGGTTTCGACTTCGGAGCGGAGTTGAGTCAGGACTTCATCTGGCGAAAAGGCTGGAGAGAGTGCCGGCCAGCGATAGTCGGCCCAGCCGGTGGTAAAGCGAAATTGCTGAATATCGGCTTCGAGGCTGCGCTTGACCTGGAGGAGCCCCTGTTGTTCCAGGCTGATGCCGCTGAGAGTGGGCAGGCGACCCTCGAAATGGTTTTTCAAGTTGTCCAAGCATTTTTGCAGAGTTTCCAGATGCTCTTTGCGGCGTTGAGCATGCGCCTGCTCGCTGCTTTTCTGGTCGGACACATTAGCTGCGCCTTTTCCGCGAACAAAGGCGGTGCTGAACTCTGCTTGGACGCCGGCCTGGTTCTGGATGCGCTCACCGCGTTGCTGCGCTTCCCAGTTGTCCAACAACTGGTTCAGGACAGTTTCACGCTCCTTGCGGTCCTGGAGCGAAATTTTTCGCAACTCACCGACGGTGGCAGTCAGTGTGGCTTGCTGACCAAGGAGGATCGCGACCATCTGATTGTCCTGCATCTCGGTGAGTTTGGCCTGGCTTAGAGCGTGGTCGAGCAGTTGCTGCAGCAGGAAGTTGACGGTGGCCTGCTTGCGGAAGTCGTCTCGGACGAGAATCCGCAATTCCAGGGTGTGCAGGAGCAGGTCGCGCACCTGCAAAGCCTGCTGGCCCTGCCCTTGGGTCGCCACGGGCGGCACAATCAGCCAAGTCGGTGCTGTGGCTTTGTCCAGGGTTTTCGGTAGCAGCTGATTTTGAAGCTGTGCGAGATGATTTTGCAGCTGCTTAAGAGGCGCCATAAGCTGTACCTGTTCAAACCGACACTGGAACGGCGCTTCGATACGCAGGCGCAGGTCCATGACGCGCAGGGGCTTTTCGCCACGCTGCTGCTGAACTTCCTGCACGCTCAGGCTGTCCAGGGGCACTTCCACAAATTGGCCTAACGGTTCGCTGAACACCGTTTCCGACAAGATCACCGGCAACGAAATGACCGGGTCGGGGCGTTCGCCACTTAGCGGGACAAAGATGCTCAGGCGAAATTCTTTCATTCTGGGTTCGCGGATGCTGAGTTGCTCCGCTTTCAGATTGCGTAAGCGTGCTACTTCTTCCCGCACTTTATCGAAAACGAGCCTGCGAGTTTCTTGGGAACTGAGCAGGTCACGTACGAAGAAACGAAGCCGCGTCGGCTGACCATTCATCGTGGGAGGCACTGCATCGGTCGGATGCAGCGACCGCCAGCTTCCGTTCTCCCAAATCTCGACTTCTTTGCCAATCACCCAGACCGGAAAAATAATGAGGCTGGTACCACTTAGGCAATACGGCACATTGGCCTGGATTGGCTCGGACTGGCCAGCGGCGAACGATTGATTTCTGAGGACCTCGATCCCGGACGTCAGGGGGATAATGTTGTCAGGTTCCTTGGGCTCCTTGGGGTTCTGTGCCAGGGACACGGCCAGCAGGCCAAGAACTATCGCAGCACTTGCAAGCCAGCAACTGGTGCGAATTCGGTACATGGCGTTTCCCCTGTTTCCGAAATATTTCAACAACCTTAGCCTAATTCTAAACGTTGCCATTGCTCCGGCAAGACGAAACCCCGGCCCCGGTTCGTTATAGCCGCGATTGAGACGAAACAGAACGTGCGAGCTCAAACGCGAGCCAGATGCTACTCGCAGCCTAGCCGGCTGGCAGGTTTCCTTACCCTGGCCATCTTTCGCTCGCAGAGGCGCTGCCCGGCCAAGGTTCGTCCTGCGCCGGGCCGGCAACGTCTTTTCAACATGGCCGCCAAGCTTACCCCATCTAAGCCCAGACCAACGGTTAGTTCTGCGTCGGGCCGGCGACGTACTTGCAACAGCGCACTTGCACTGGTGCCGAACGCCACATTCGCGGCACAAGAGCGGGGGGCGTAAGCCCTCCGTGATGTGAATGTACTTGTTGCGCGAAACGCAAACACTAACGGTGCTAAGGGAAGCGCGCGTGCAGTGGTGGTCGGCTTCGTGCGGACAGCGAACG
>BEIM01000443.1 GCA_002898995.1 bacterium HR36 | reverse complement strand
GCGGGACAGCGCTGCCGCAGAATGTCCTGAATCGCCTCTTGAGCGGCAAGATCGGCTTCGGTAACGAGATCGTTGCGGCCTTTTTCACGGACAGAAAAGCGCTGTTGCCACCGTGCTAGGATTTCGGCAGCCGCCTGTGCCGCTTCCTGTGCGGCAAGCACATAAGGTGTCCAATCGCGACTCATGTGGCTATAGCATAGGGACGGCGACGCGTTTCGGCTGCGTGAGACCGGATTTGCTCGCTAAAAGCTTACCCGGTCGGACAATAGCCGACCCGACAGCAAGCGCACTTCACCAGGCCGGCAGATAGTCCAAATCCTCGATGGCAAAACCTGGCGCGGCAAAACGCCCGCAGAGGTTTGGGCCAGGCGGCTGACTGAATTAAGTCTTGGCGCTCTGGCTATGCCAGGGAGGCTGCTTCGCATTATAATGGGTATGGAAAGCAACTCTAGGTCGCACCGAATCGCCCGGCATTATCGAGGTTGGCGTGTCCGATGCTCGCGAAAAAGCTATTCTGTTAACGAATCGAACGGCGTCTACAGCAACGGGGGACGGGGAGTGCGGCGAATCCAACGGGGAATCGTGCTGTGCTGCTTGATGGTGGTTTACGGCGGCGTGCTGGCGCAGGAGAAGCCAGAAGCCAGTTCGGAGGCTAAGAAGCCGGCCCTGACGCTGCCCCAACTGCAGTTTCCCGCTAACCAGATCGTAGTCGTTACCGAGGATTTGCGGAAGGCGCTCGAGCAAACGCCAGTCCGCTGGGTTCTGCTCTCGCCGGAAATGTATCGGGATCTGTTGCGGCAAGTGGAACAGAGCCGAGCCAATGATGCCAAAGCCGACTCCGTGCGGGTATTCGCCGAGTGCCATTATCAAGGGATGGTGAGCTACGGAGCGGCGGGCGGGCGCGCCATCATGCAACTGGGGATTCGGCTGGTGTTCGTTACGACTCAGCCCGAGCAGCGGGTGGAGCTCGAGTGGAAGCAGGCGCGGTTGACCCAGGCAGAACTGGATGGGCAGAGTGTGCGCTGGGTGGCTTCCGATAAGGGGCTAGCTCTTCAAGTGCCGCAGCCAGGCCGGCACGAGCTATACCTGGCGATGCCCGTCAGCATCAGCTACGATCCGACGCATCGGCAGTATGTGGTAACATTGGAAAACGCTCCCCCGGCAGCAATCACCACGCTGGAGGTTTACGTTCCTGGTCAGGTGCAGTCAGCCAACGTTGCAGGGAGCGGCCCAATAGACGTCAAACACGGCGAATGGAGTGTGAGCTGGGCTAACAAACCAGGACAGCGTTTCCACGGGAGCCGGCTAAGTTCGGAGGCTTTGGGAACGCTTCGGCAGTTCGAGTTAACGTGGCAGCCCGCGGAGAGTTCCACGCTCGGGCCAGCAGGGATTCTGGAAGGGCGTTTGGAAATAACGGTGTGGGAACGCATGGTCGAAACAGAAGCCCGCTTGACAGTGACGCCGTATCGTGGGCAGGTAACGCACTTGCGCTTGCGCTTACCTCCAGGCAGCACCCAAATCTTCTGGGCGGAAGAAAATCGAAACGCCTGGAGTGTCCTGCAACCTGACAAACAGGGGACTGTGACCGTCAGGCTCCCCACACCGCTGCAGACGGGTGGTGGGTCATGGAGTGGGTTTCTCCGCTGGCAGCAGCCGATTCCTGAGAAAGGTCCTCCTCGCGTGAACCTGGGCCGGCTCGAGCTTTTGGAACCTGCCCAGTATCAACAGACGGGCTGGATTACGGTGCGCAATCCCGAAAGTCGGCCTCTGAGTTACGCAGGCAATGCTGTGCAGGTGGAGGCACATCGGTTTCGTTACTGGTTTCAGCCGATTGAGCTGGAGCTGCGTCTGGAGGAAATCGGCAGTGTCCCACCGCTGTTAGAAGTACAGAAGACGCAATACCAAGTCCTGGCCAGCGACACGGGGTTAGTCATTCGCAGCGAATGGCAAATTAGCCGGGGTGTCCGCGCCAATTTGCAAGAACTCATCTTCTCCTGGCCGGAAGGGTGCGAAATAGTCCGGCGGGGCCTGCCTGACAATGTCGAACTGGTTGAGGCCCAGGCTGGGCAGGTGCGCGTGCGGTTGCTCAGAAGTTGGACACTTCCGCGGAGCCTGACGCTGGAGGCCTGGTTACCTCATCGGGCAGCGGGTGCGGAAGGTGAACCGCCTGCCACGCGCAAGGCCCTGATACCATTACCGTGGTTGCAGGAGGCGATCGGTGAGCGCGGCGGGCAAAGGGTGGCCTTTCAAATACACCTGTTGGACGTAACCGTGCAGTTTCCCGCTGACAGCGCTAGCCTGTATGAGCTGACATTAGGGCCGCAAACGCAAGGATTACTGGCGCCCCGTGGCCAACGCATCACGGCGGCTCTCCCCGTGCATCCGCCTGCCGAATGGCGCTGGGACAGTCATCAAGGGGCACGAGGCATTACGCTGGACCTGAGTTACCGTCGTCGTCTGCCGGTGGCGCGATGGGAAGGTCGGCTCTGTTTGACGCGCGAGGGTTACCGCCTGGAACAAATGCTGGGGTTGCAATTCCCTAGCACGCCGCCAGCTGCGCTGACGCTCCAGTTGCCCCCAGAATTGAGCGATGTGCAGTCAGTGTTGGTGCGCTACTGGCAAAAGGAAGGGGACTCGCTGCGTGTTCGCGAGGATCGGCTGCGCCTTCAGGAGAGCTCCGACTCGGATCAGCCAGATCCGTTGCAGCGCTTTATTGCGTTGCCCCCCCAGCTGGGTTCGCGGTTCGAAATTGTGCTGGTTCACAATGCTGACTGGTC
>BEIM01000442.1 GCA_002898995.1 bacterium HR36 | reverse complement strand
CAGGGGGCAACCATCCCGCCCCTTCCACCACTAACCGATACAGCGGCCGCAAGCATCCCCGTATGACCGCAACCGCGATTCGATGTTCCCAACGCGACCAGCTGGACGCCAGCCGCGACCACCAACTCCGCGACGCAACTTCTTTCGGCGTCGTGCCCATTTCGTTTCGCCTATCCACTCTCGGCCTCCTCCAGCCACTGCGACTTTGCGGTCACTCTCGGACCGTGGCATTGATCGGCTTGCTTTCGCACAGTGCTCGGCACTGCATCCTCACCAGCCCGTTCCTTCCCCTAGTTTCTTTATATACCGCCGCACAACTAGCGACCGACCAACTGGTCTTGCCTGAAAAACGGACTCTGTGCTAAAAGACGTTAGCCTGCTGCAGAGATAACGCGACGCCAAGATTCTGCCGGGCACAGGCGATGGAGCGGAGGGGCATGGAAGCTGGCTCTAAACCACGAGTCGCCATTGTAGATTACAGTCTCGGCAATCTATTCAGTGTCAAACACGCCTGCGAAAAAGTCGGTCTGGACGCTTTTATTTCCGCCGATAAGCACGAGATTCTCGGTGCGGATGCCGTAATCCTCCCTGGTGTCGGGGCCTTTGGCGATGCTATGGAATGTTTGCGGCAACGCGATCTGGTTCGGCCGCTGCAAGACATCGCCCAATCCGGCAAACCACTCATCGGCATCTGCCTCGGCCAACAACTCCTTATGACCGAAAGTTTCGAGTTCGGACGCCATCGTGGTCTCAACATCTTTGAAGGCTCGGTCGTGCGCTTTGATAATCCCATGGGTCCAAACGGCCCGCTTAAGGTTCCGCAGGTTGGCTGGAATCGTATCTACCGCCCTGACTTCCTCAAACAGCACATTGCCGGCGATCCCTGGCACCAATCTCCCCTTGCTGGCCTGCGCGACGGCGAGTACATGTATTTCGTTCACTCCTTCTATGTCAAGCCCGCTGATCCTTCGGTGGTGCTCGCGGTTACGCGCTACGGCCATATCCAATTTTGCTCCAGTCTCCGTCGGGGCAATGTTATGGCTTTCCAATTCCATCCCGAACGCAGTGGCCCTCAAGGCATACATATCTACCGCAATCTCGCTCATCTCATCGCTTCCCATCTCCAGCAGGAGGGCATTCGCTATGCCGCGTAACAAGGAAGAAAAACTCGTAGCCTATTACGGCCTTCCTGAAAAAGTCATCTACTGCAAACGCTGTGTCATGTCTAATCAGCGGCCATGCTCCTATCCCGAGCACTTGCATCGCCCAGATCGCAAAACACCTACGCTGCACATTGACGAACAAGGCGTCTGCGATGCTTGCCGCGTCGCCGAACTAAAGGAACAAATTGATTGGGAAGCCCGCGAAAAGGAACTCCTGAAACTCCTCGATAAATATCGCCGCAACGATGGCTCGTACGATTGCTTAGTGCCGGGGAGTGGCGGCAAGGATAGCTGTTTTGCCGCTCACATCTTGAAATATAAGTACGGCATGCACCCCCTCACCTGCACCTGGCCGCCCATCCTCTATACCGACATCGGCTGGCAGAATTACCGCAACTGGTGTGAAATTGGCGGCTTCGACAATATTACTTTTAAGCAAAATGGCCGCGTCATGAAATTACTTACCCGCCTCGCGATTGAAAACCTCCTGCATCCGTTTCAGACCTTCATTCTCGGCCAGAAAAACTTAGCTCCTAAAATCGCCATGAAGTTCGGCATCAAGCTCATTTTTTACGGCGAAAACGAAGCCGAATATGGCAATCCCATCGCCGACACCGCGACTTCGCTGCGGGATAAGTCCTATTACACCTATCAGAATCTGAACAACCTTTATCTCGCGGGTGTTCGTGTTCCTGAGTTGCTTGATCGCTATAACCTCAGCCTCAACGATTTGATGGCCTATCTGCCCGCCGACGCTAAGGAATTAGAAGCCTCCGGCATCGAGGTGCATTACCTTGGCTATTATATCAAATGGGTGCCTCAGGAGTGCTATTATTACGCTGCGGAGCATTGTGGCTTCCAGGCGAATCCTTTCCGTACCGAGGGAACTTATAGCAAATATAATAGCCTCGACGATAAGATTGACGGCTTCCACTATTATACCACCTATATTAAGTTCGGCTTGGGCCGCGCTAGTTACGATGCCTCTCAGGAAATTCGCAACAAGCACCTGACTCGCGAGGAAGGCATTGCGCTAGTGAAGCGATTCGACGGTGAGTTCCCCAGCAAATATTTCCATGAGATCATGGACTATATCGGCATGAAGCCCGAATACTTCCTCGAGCTTTGTGATAGGTTCCGCTCGCCTCACCTTTGGAAAAAAGAGGCTGGCGAATGGAAACTCCGCTATCCCATCTGGGAAGTAGAAGAAGTGCAGCGTCAGGCCGCCTAGTCCTACCGAGCTTTGCCAAGAGCGCACTATGCCCCATGCTTGCCGCAAATGTCGCCAATGCATTTGGCACTGACCGTCTTCCAACCGCAGCCACGTCTAGCTGCCATCGAGACTGCTCATGAGATTTCCGCCCGGCGAGCGGGGCCGGCACAGAGGGAAAAACGTGAATCGCGACAGCATCCGTGACCTAACTTACATCTGCATCGAACCCCAGGCGCCCTTGCGGGTGGCGATGGAATATATTGATCGCAACAGCAAGGGTATTGTGCTCGTCACGGACGGGGAATCTAGGCTTATCGCTACCCTTACCGATGGAGATATTCGCCGCGCCATTCTTTCTGGTTGCAGTTTAGAGGACAAGATAATTGAGGTCCTGCACCGCAAAGCTAA
>BEIM01000441.1 GCA_002898995.1 bacterium HR36 | reverse complement strand
AGCGTGCCCGGACCTGCGCATCTTCGGGTCGCGGCTCGGCGAATTCCCAACGCAGCACATCCTCCTGTTCCACCACGACAGTACCGCGGTCGCCGTGGATGGCAATGGTTTTCGGCAGGCCAGGCCAAACGCTGGTCGTCGCCTGAATCACGCCGAGGGCGCCGTTGGCGAAACGCAGACAGGCCACCGCCGTGTCCTCTACTTCGATCCGCTGATGCGCCAACGTGGCCGTAATCGCAGCCACCTCCACGGGCCGACCCATCATCCAGTACAGCAAATCCACGTTATGAATGGCCTGGTTCATCAGGGCACCCCCACCGTCCAACGCTTTCGTACCCTTCCAGCCCCCCTGATCGTAATACTCCTGAGATCGCCACCACTTGCAGGTGGTTTCGCCGAGCGTGAGCCGACCGAAACGCCCCTGGTCTACCGCCTGTTTGAGCAGGACATTGGCGTCGGCGAATCGCGAGGGAAATATCGTACACAATTGCACCCGGTGACGTTCGCATGCCGCGATGATGCGATCGCACCGATCCAGGGTGATTTCCAGAGGTTTCTCCACGACCACGTGCTTTTTCGCTTCGGCGGCGGCTACGGCCGGCTCCATGTGCGCCCCGCTCGGCGTGCAGATATTGACAATGTGTAGGTCGCTGCGTCGCAACATCGCCGCCAAATCCGTGTAGATCTCGCACTCGATCCCCACCGCTTGCTGCACCTGGCGAGCGTTTTCCGGATTGCGGCTGTATAGTGCTACCAGCCGCGCATTGGGCAGTTCCTTTATCGCCTGGGCATGAAAGCGGGCGATCATTCCGCAGCCGATTATGCCAAATCCGAACATGGCTTCGTTTCTCCTAAAAATCGCGACCTGGAAGGCGACAGCATTGCTTCCTCTTTCAAGCGAGGCCGGCCGGAAGTTTCTTTCACACGTGCCCTGGTGGCCTGCGACTGGTTGCAGTCGGGCACGCTAATTTCTACGAATTCCCCATCGCCGGGAAAACCCAGGAGCACCAGGCGCTCGTTTCTGCCAACGCCAGGCGCCCCAGTTACGAGTTTATCTCCTGGTCGCGCAAATAGGCCGCCGCTTCCTCGGGCAGCACGAGGTTGATGGACATACCGCTGCCCAATTCGAAACCGGCAGGTGTCGTAAGCCGCGGGAGAATTTGCAGATGCCAGAGGAAATACGGCTCGTTCTCTTCGCCGCGGGGCACGGTGTTAATGGTGAGGTTGAAATCGGGGTTGTTGAGTGCCGTGGACAATTTCAGCAACACCTGGCGAAGCAATTCGGCCAGCTCACGCAATTCTGCGGCACTCGCCTGACCAAAGGAGGCTTGATGATACCGCGGTAATATCCAGGTCTCAAAAGGCATGTGGGCGGCGTAAGGCGCCAGGGCCACGAACCGTTCCGTGAGGGCGACGAGCCGCGCCTCTGCGGCAATCTCCTCGCGGACCATTTCGCAATACAAACAATGGCCCGTCAGGTCGAAATAATCCGTAGCCAGCCGATGTTTCAGTCGCAGCAAGCGCGGCACCACGGGGGTGGCAATCACTTGCCAATGTGGATGCCGCAGCGAGGTTCCCGCCCTCTCCCCGTGATTCTTGAAAATGACAATCTGCTGGATTCGCGCGTCCTTGAGCAAGTCGTTGTGGCGAAACTGCAATACTCCCAATAGCTCGGCGATGTGCTCGACCGGCTGGTACGCGAGAAAAGTATCGTGCTGGGGACTTTCGATGACTACCTCGTGCGCCCCACAGCCCCCCAAGCGCCGAAAAAGCGGCCCCTCTTCTACGTGCTGGTTATCTTCTTCGATACGCAAGGCCGGAAACTTATTCGGCACCACCCGGATACGCCAGCCCGCGTCGTTGGGCCCACCGCTAGCGCGGACGGCGTAAATCTCGCGACCAGTCATCCACTCATTCCCAGGACAAAATGGACAAGGCCCAGTGCCTTCTGCGGGAGTGGCCGCGCTTGCCATTAGCCTCCGGAATTCGTGCGGGCGGCGGGCGCGTTCCGGCGAAAAAACCACCCAATCCCCACTGGTTACGTCATAGCGCAGGAATGGCATAGCCGACTCGCGGATCTCGTCCTTCCGCTTGCGGCACGGATAACCGTGTCGCGGCTGGGGATATTTTAGCCGGGCCACGACACAACGCCCGGCCTAGTCCCTCGCGTCTCTGGAAACGTCGTCTGGCGGGCTCGAGGTATTGCTGGGCGGCGTTCGGTGGAGAGGCCTATCGGTCAGCGCGTTCGTGGCAGCGTCGTCTGGCAGTGTCATCGGGGTGTTGGCGTTGGGGGTGGCGGCACCAGAGCCATCCAGTTTGCAGCGCAAGCTGAGCACGGCCTGTTCCAGATAGCGCCGGGTGGCGCGATGGTCGGCAAGGATTTCCGCAGGAACGCGGGTCGGCTCGCCGATCACCACCGTAATCTGCCGGCACCAGTCGAACGATTTGTTTTTCATCGGTGGGCCGTTTTTCCACGAAAAGAAGCTGCCCCAATTCCCTTCGATCCAGCAGGGTACAACAGGGGTCTGGGGACGTTGCTGTAAGATGACCCAGATGCCCCGCTGAAACGGGGACAAGGGTCGGTTTTCGTCGCGGCGGAGTCGGCCTTCGGGGAAAATGACCAGGCATTCCCCGGCGTCCAGACGTGCCACCGCTTCTTGCAGTTCGGGAGCCTCGCGGCGGGCGTGTGCTTCTTCCACACGGATGACCCGCAGCACGTAGCGCATCAGCCAGTACAATCCTGGCAGATCGTAAAAGTCGCTGGTCATCATCGGGGTCAGCCGACGCGGAATCACCTTCCCCAACCAGAACGGATCCAGCCAGGCGGCGTGATTGGCCACAACGAGC
>BEIM01000440.1 GCA_002898995.1 bacterium HR36 | reverse complement strand
CCGGCCGCTACACCGGCGTCCGCGGAAGCAGCTCCCTGGTTGGCAGCTACCGCCCCAATCGAATCCTCACCCTTCGATTTCGGTTCCACCAGCCTTACGGAATTGTCCAGCTCTCCAGCACGCCCGTCTGCTGAAGGAGTTGCAGTGCTCGATGAGGAATTGGTCGCCTCCGTTCCACTGCGCCGCCGACAGAGCGACACCGACTGGCTGCACCTCCTACCCCTGGCGGTGCTTCTTCTGCTCCTGGCTGGGCTAGTCCTCGTTGACCTGTTCGGCGCGTCAGCCAGTTCGCAGGCCAGTACGGATAAGGCGCCCTTGCCTGACAACATCCAGCGCCAGGAGCCACTGGACGATACTGCGTACCTGAGCATCCGATTCAATCCCAATCAAGGCTACCGCCAGCGACTGGGGATTCTCATACCCGGTAAGACCCGGGGCGAGGAGAAAGCACTAACCTACATGGACCGCGACGAAAAAACCGGGGCGCTCAGCAATCCAGGCCGTACCAGCAACCTGGTGGTGCGCTACGACGGTAAAGATTACTTGTTCGGCCGGCGCGGCCAAGGCCAGCCCAGTATCAAGCATGTTCGTGCTCATGCCGCTCGCAAGGCACAGGCCCTCGAAGACGGTTATATGCCCATTTCCATTACTAGTCCCGGCGAAAAACACCCCGCTTACCAAAGCATTTTCATTTACTCCGAAGAACGGGAGAAAGATCCCGAAGGCGACCCTTTAGGCATTCGCGTGACGCAGGAGGTCAGTTTGCGTCGCTCGGATGTTTCTCGCAAGTATGAGGTAGTGCTGCTGCGCTTTATCATCGAGAATACGGGCAGCAAGCCGCACAAAATTGGTCTGCGCTATATGCTGGACACATTCATCGGCACGAACGACGGCGTACCTTTCCTGGTGCCGGGGCAGGACAAGCTTATTCAGGATAAAGCGGAATTCCGGGGCGATGATATTCCGCAATTCATTCAAGCGTTGGAAAAGCCCGACCTGAACAGTCCTGGCGTTGTTGCCCATCTGATTCTGCGTCTGCCTGATGAACGTTACGAGCATCCTGAACGTGTTGTACTGGCCGCCTGGCCAGACTCCAAGCTCGGCGGTCGGTGTAAGGGGCCTGACACGGGTTGGGAACCTGATTTCGTGTCGATGAACGATCCACGATTAGGGCGTGGTGATTCTGCCGTTTTCCTGTACTGGGCCGAGAAAGAAGTCCTGCCCGGGCAGAAACGTGAAATGGGCTTTGCCTATGGTTTGGGGCAACTCGCCGCTTCCACGGCCGTTGGAGGGAAAACTCAACTCGCTTTGACGGTAAGCGGTGCCCTGCGCCGCCGCTCGGTCTTCACTGTGACCGCTTACGTCGCCAATGCGGAACGCGGCCAGCAAATCGTTCTTCATTTGCCCGAAGGATTCCAGGTGCTTCACGGTGCCAGTCCTCGTCCCGTGCCGGTTAGTCCCAACCGTTACGTGCCTGTCAGCTGGCGCGTCCAGGCTCCCGATAAGCTGGGCGAATTTGAAATCGTTGTCCAAATGGGTGCGCTGAAACAGTCTCAGAAAATCCGCCTGGCCGAGCGCAGTTTCCTCGACTAACCGCAGGTTCATTCTCACGCACTAGCGGATTACAGCAACAAATCCGCGGAGACAGGCGGATTGGTCGCGTGCTTGGGTCGCTCGTTTATTCTCTCATCATTCGCTCTTAACCGTTGGTTGCCTGGCCTGTTCGATAAGTTGGCGCCAAGCTTCCAAGCGTTGGCGAATTTCGGCTTCATAACCGCGATCACTTGGCTCGTAATAAATGCGTGCTTCGGGCAAATAGCGCTGCGGTACAAAACCGCCTGGAAAATCATGGCTATACAAGTAGCTCTCGCCGCGTCCCAGTTGCTTTGCCCCTGGGTAACTAGCATCGCGCAGAGGCTGCGGCACAGGAAGTGTTCGCCCCTGCTGGACATCTCGCCGCGCCGCCTGGATCGCCCGGGTAACCGCATTGGATTTAGGGGCGGTGGCCACGTAGAGAGTGGCCTGCGCCAGTGCAAAGACACATTCGGGCAAACCGAGAAACTCGACGGCTTGCTGCGCCGCCGCGGCCACCACTAACGCTTGGGGGTCGGCGTTGCCTACGTCTTCCGAAGCACAAATGAGAATCCGCCGCGCTAAAAACCTTACGTCTTCCCCCGATTCCAGCATCCGCGCTAACCAGTAAATCGCGGCGTCCGGATCACTACCGCGCATGCTCTTGATAAACGCGCTGGCCAGGTCATAGTGGCTGTCTCCGCTTTTATCAAATTCCAAAACTTTTCGCTGAACAGAATCCCTGGCCACCTCCAGGGTCAAACGTACTGGCCTTTCCGTACTGGAGAGGATGGCCACCTCTAAGGCAGTCAACGCCCGCCGGGCGTCGCCATCGCTTACCTCCGCCAGAAAACGCAACGCTTGTGGATCCACTTCCACAGGAATCGTACCTAAGCCGCGTTCTTTATCCTCGAGGGCTCGTCTTAGTATCAGCTCCACTTGTGCCACACTAAGCGGCTCGAAAGTGAAAATTTGACTGCGGCTTACCAGCGGCGCGTTGAGGGCGAAAAACGGATTCTGGGTGGTCGCACCGATCAAGGAGACTAAACCCGATTCTAAATCCGCTAAGAGCACATCCTGCTGGGTGCGGTTGAAATGATGGAGTTCGTCAATGAATAGAATCGTTCGCGTTCCCGTGGCTTCAGCGTGATGTCGGGCTTCGTGCAACTCCTGGCGTACCTCCTTGAGCCCCACGGCCGCAGCATGCAACTCGCGGAATCGCCCACGGGTCATGCGCGCGATGATATAGGCCAGAGTAGTTTTACCAGTGCCCGGCGGCCCGTAAAAACTAGA
This sequence comes from bacterium HR36, assembly GCA_002898995.1. Lineage (GTDB taxonomy): Bacteria > Planctomycetota > Planctomycetia > Gemmatales > HRBIN36 > HRBIN36. Next base: position 4 of record BEIM01000440.1, on the reverse strand, counting down.
TCGG
>BEIM01000439.1 GCA_002898995.1 bacterium HR36 | reverse complement strand
GTTTTTAGACGCGCGGCACTAACAAAGTTGTTGCCCTCGAAAGTGATGGTGCGGATGCGAATGACGGGGCCTTCGGTGATGCGAAAGACCACCCGTAGGTCATCTGACTTCGCGCCTTCCACCAACTCGACGCGGGCTAAGAGTCGGCCCTTTTCTTTATACTTGCGTTCAATCGCTTCGCGTGCGCGCCAATTGAGGGCTGGGTCCATCGGGCCGCCAGGGCGCAGGCCGGTGATTTCCTCTAATTCCTTGCGACTGAGATGCTTGGCGCCGTCATAGATAATTTCCTTGATCGTGGGGCGTTCGACCACACGGAAAATCACCACCACGCCATCCGCAGTGCGGGCTTCGGCGGGGCGCACATCGGCAAACCAGTTGGTTTCCATGAGTTTGCGGATATCGTCTTGGATTTCCGCGGGGTTGTAAGGACGGCCGGGACGGGTCTTCAACATATTGAGGATGGTTTGCTCGGGTTGACGCCGGGCGCCCTCAATGCGAACCTCGGCCACCAGCAGTTCCTGAGCTTGGCTCAGGACGGTCAGCGCTGCCAGGCCAACACCTGTGAGCAGCATAACCGCAAGGATCACTCGCCGTACCAAGCTCATGCCGCCAAAATTCCCCCGTGTGACCGCAGCAGCTGTTTTGGACAAGGCGCTGCCCTGCATTAGGCCACTCGCTGGCTAGGGCGGGTCGCGCTGGGTGGTGGTTTCCCGGGAAAGCAAGCTGGCATTGCCCCGGGAAAAATCGCTGCGTGCCCTGCCCTTTGCCCTGACGCCCACACCTTGTCCAGCACAGCGCCTGGCAGTGGCACCGCCTCATAATCGCCCCACGCCTCACTGTCAAGCGCAGTCAGCCTTTCGCTTCCTTGACGCTGGCCAGCGGCAAAGGTAGGATAGCGCGGCAAGTAGGAAGTCGCTCAAGCCAACGGGAGAATGGCAGTAACATGTACCAGCACACGTTCCACCGGCACAAAACCCGAGAAGTGCGCGTCGGCAATAAGGTGGTGGGAGGCGACAACCCGATTTGGGTTCAGTCCATGACCACTACCGACACGCACGACGTGGAGGCTACCGTTGCGCAAATCCACCGCCTGGAGGAGGCTGGCTGCGAACTGGTACGTGTTACCGTCCCCAAACCCGAGGATGCGGCCGTTTTGTCCGAAATCAAACGCCGTATTCGTATCCCGCTGATTTGCGACATTCATTTCGACTACCGCATGGCCCTGGCCGCACTCGACCACCCCGTGGACAAGATTCGCATCAACCCGGGCAACATTGGTGGTTATGAGCGCTTCCGTCAGGTAGTGCGCAAGTGTCGCGATAAGGGTGTGGCCATGCGCATCGGTGTCAATGCGGGCAGCCTGGAAAAGGATTTGCTCGATAAGTATGACTACCCTTGTCCGCCAGCAATGGTCGAGAGCGCCCTGCGCTATATCGAAATCGCCGAGGCTGAGGGCTTCCGCGACATTATCGTTTCCTTGAAATCGTCAGATGTGCCCACGGTAGTCGAAACCTATCGTCTGTATGCCAAGCAATGTGATTATCCGACGCATATAGGTGTAACCGAAGCGGGCAAGCCGCCTTATGCGGTCATCAAATCGGCGTGCGGGCTAGCACCGCTACTGCTGGACGGAATAGGCGACACGATTCGTGTCAGCCTGCTCGGCGACCCGGTGCCCGAAGTGCAGGCGGCATTTGACATCTTGCAAGCCACAGGTCGGCGGGTGCGCAAACCCGAGTTGATCGCTTGCCCCACCTGTGGCCGGCTGGAGATCGACCTGGAAAAGATTGTGGCGGAACTGGAAAAGCGCCTGGCCGGCCGCCAAATCCCGATGCGTATCAGTGTGCTGGGGTGTGTGGTGAACGGCCCGGGGGAAGCCCGCGAAGCCGACATTGGTATCGCTGCTGGGCGCGGCAAGGGGATGATTTTTCGCCGGGGGCAGATGATCCGAACAGTGTCCGAAGCGGAAATGGTGGATGCCCTGCTGGAAGAAATCGATCGCTGGGAGCAGGAAGAGAAGTCCAAACAACGCACTCATGCCTCCACCGCCGGCGTCAACACTCCGGCTGACAGTAACTCGGCCGATAACGGAACGGCACGCGCCTCGCCTAAGAGCGTTTCCTTGCCGATGGTGGGCTGATCTCTAGTTCCGTTCGGTCCGCGGTTCGGCACCATGTTACCGCGTTGCTAGTGGAGCAGTGCGTTCGGCGCAGCACTAATGGCCGGCCTGCGAGCGTTCGAGGTGCGGAAATCGGCAACCTGCTGGGAAAGTTGGCCGAAATTGTTACAATGAAAACAGATGCAGGCTATTCTTGATAGCCAGGGGAAGCCACTTGTGCCTAGGTAAGGATCCACAGCGATGCCGATTCGCTTTACTTGTTCGCATTGCAGCAGAAGTTTGACAGTGCGGGACGAATTAGCCGGCAAGCGGGGGCGCTGCCCATATTGCAAACAGGTAGTGATGGTACCTGCTAGTCGTGCAGTGGCGCCAGTGCACGATCCCAAGAAGCCCGATCTGGAAAGTCTGGCGCTGGCAGCGCTGGGCGTAGGGGGTTCGGAAACCATGGCGGCCGGCGAAACCGTTTCCGCCCCCAGGAAACCCGCAGCACCGATCAGGGTGACGTGCAATTGGTGCGACCAGGAGTTTGAAGTGGAAGGCACACTCGCCGGTAAGCAGACCCCCTGCCCCGAATGCCGCCGCATCGTGCGGGTGCCGACACCGCAAGACCACAGTCCCCGCGATTGGCGGCAAATGGCGCGTGGCCCGACCGCTGCCGCCATGGCCCAGCCACGTCTGGAGGGCGAATGGGGCACGGCTACGGCGCGCAGTTACGTCAGTGCCGAGGCCCTCGAAGAAGCGGAAGTCTTGCCCGTTGAACGCGAACCGCTCACGCCTAG
>BEIM01000438.1 GCA_002898995.1 bacterium HR36 | reverse complement strand
ATCTACTACTGCCATATTGAAGCGGGCGGCGATTAGGGCGAAGCGCCCTGTCGATGGGGGCAGCAGTTCTCCTTCGTAGGTGGCCATAGGTCGCAACCTGGGACTGGCTTCGGCGCTGGGGCTAATCGAGATTCAAGGAAGCGAGGAATTCCGCGTTGCTCTTGGTCTTGGCGAGCCGGCTAATAAGGGCTTGCATCGCTTCCACGGGGTTCATGTCGGCCAGCACCTTGCGGAGTAAATAAATACGCCGCAACTCTTCTGCTTCCAGTAGCAATTCTTCTTTCCGTGTGCCCGAGCGGTTGATGTCAATGGCAGGCCAGACTCGCCGATCCGCCAGTTGCCGATCCAGATGCAGCTCCATATTGCCTGTGCCTTTGAACTCCTCAAAGATGACTTCGTCCATGCGACTGCCGGTTTCGATGAGGGCGGTGGCCAGGATAGTCAGACTGCCTCCCTCCTCGATACTGCGTGCGGCGCCGAAAAACCGTTTCGGCTTGTGCAAGGCCGTGGCTTCGATGCCCCCCGTTAGAATCTTGCCCGAGTGGGGTGCCTCGGTGTTATAAGCCCGAGCCAGACGCGTAATCGAATCCAGCAGAATGATCACATCGTGCCCATATTCGACCAAGCGTTTGGCCTTTTCCAGGACGATCTCGGCCACCTGAATGTGGCGCTGGGCAGGTTCGTCGAAAGTGGAGTGAATAATCTCACACTGTCGGCCCTTGCGGATGTTGCGCTCCATGTCGGTTACTTCTTCGGGCCGCTCATCCACCAGCAACACAATCAGGTACACCTCGGGGTGGTTGGTGAGGATGGCGTTAGCGATTTTCTGCAAGAGGATGGTTTTGCCCGTGCGCGGCGGGGCCACAATCAGGCCGCGTTGTCCTTTGCCGATAGGCGTCACCAGATCCACCACGCGCATGCTCAACTCATCGGACTCAGTCTCCAGCCGAATCCGTTGCGTGGGATGTAACGGCGTCAGGTCATCGAAATACACCTTCTGTGCCAGCGACTCTGGGTCTTCGTAGTTGACAGCATCGACGCGAAGTAGGGCGAAATAGCGTTCCGCTTCCTTCGGGGGGCGAATGTGTCCTGCGACAATCGCTCCAGTGCGCAGACCGAATCGGCGAATTTGGCTCGGCGAAACATAAATATCATCGGGCCCAGGCAGATAATTGCATTCGCTGCTCCGCAGAAAGCCGAAACCATCGGGCAAGATCTCCAGCGTGCCCTCACCGAACATCAAGCCGTTCACCTCACAACGGTGGCGCAGGATGCGGAAAATCAGGTCTTGCTTCTTCAAGCCGACAAAGTCCGGGACGCCCTCCTCCTTAGCCAATTTGAGGAGTTGCTGCATGGTCATTTTCTGCAACTCGGAGAGTCGGCTCTCGCCACGCTTGATCTGGTTGTACTTCGCCTTGATCTCGGGGTCGTAAGGCGAATCATCGTCTTCGTCTTCCCAGTCTTGGTCTTGGTCAGCGCTCAGGATGGCGGAAACGGGGTGAGTTGAGCCTTCGGGCGCTGAGGCCGAGTCCTCTGCGGGTGTGTCGGAATCGGGGCGCGACTGGCCTAGGGAGTCAGCCATTGAGGGTGCATTGGCCGCGGATGCAGGCTGCGGTGCGGAAGCATCGGGTGGGATGTCCCCAACGTGCGTTGCCGCCGGGCCAATCACCAGAGAGTTTTGCAAAACATTACCAGAGTTCACGTCGGCCGCTTGACCTGCAGTACGTGCTGCCAGCTCAGCAGGCGGCCCTTCCACGGAATCGCGGCAAGCCACCGCAGCTTCCGAGGTAGCGGCAGGTTTTTCCTTGTCGCTGACAGTTTTGCTACGGCTCGCACGAGCGCGGGTGGTTTCCTTGCGGCTACGTTCTGGCATGGTTAGACTCCTTCGAGCGGAAAATCCTTCCACGTGCTCAGGGCCAGAGACAATTACCAGCCTCCGACTTAGGCACGGGCACGACTTCCACTCGTAGCCATAGGCTCGCAGATATGCTCCTGGAGGTGCAGGAGACGCGGGGTGGTGTGCAACGGCGAGCTAGCTGGGTCGGCATACCGACCGGCTTCGGGCAGTCTTGCTGCCTGCCCCTCCGAGTGATTATAGCACTCCTCCCGTAGGCGGTGGCAAGGGGTTTTCGTGGCCATCCGTCGCAAACCACTTGGCTAGCAAATCTTGTAGCTGCCGGCGCAGCGCTGCGATGTCGCCTGCGTTCACGATAAGGGCGTCCGCAAATCGCCGTTTTTCTTCGACTGGCCACTGCGCCGCTTCGCGGGCTTGCCATTGCGCCGCCGACCAGCCCCGACTTTGTTGGGTACGGGCCTGGCGCAACTCGGCTGGTGCATCCACGAAAACGATTTTGTCGCAGACACGGTGCCAGCCCGCTTCCAGAAGCAGGGCGGCATCTATTACGACCAAGCGAACTGTCGGGTTCGCCAGAGCTTGCTGCAACTCTTGATGCAAACGGTCGGTGATGTAAGGATGCACGATCGCTTCGAGAGCCCGGCGTTCCTGCGGCTGGGAAAAAACAATTTCGGCCAGTCGGGCGCGATCTATTTCCCCCTGAGGGTTCAAAATTTCCTGGCCCCAGCGCTGCACCAGCTGTTGGCGAATCTGTGGCTGACGCAAAGCTTCGTGCCCGAGTTTATCAGCTTCGATGAGGTATCCCCCCATCTCCCCCAAAAGCCGCCCCACCAGACTCTTGCCACTCCCGATGCCGCCAATCAGCCCGATCACCAGCGGTTTTGACTGCCCGGATGCTTTGTCCATAAAAGCTGCTTCCCCTCGTTGTGGCGTATGTTTCTAATAGGATAAGCGAAAACGGCAGAAGTCGGCTGGGCGGTGCGGGAAAATGGCGGGGAAGCGGACGCTGCGCGTGGCAGTCATCGGGGCCGGGCCAATTGGCTTGGAAGCAGCGCTG
>BEIM01000437.1 GCA_002898995.1 bacterium HR36 | reverse complement strand
CAATTGCCTCGGGCTGGGCAAGTCGTTGTGAATCTTACGAATCCAGGCATCCAACGGGGTGCAACCGCGGAACGGCAGCTGTCCCGTCACCAGCATGTATAAAGTCGCCCCCAACGAATAGATGTCGCAGCGAACATCGGCATGCTTGGCGTTGCGGAATTGTTCTGGGGCCATGAAATGTGGCGTGCCCAGACCACGACCTGTACGCGTCAAGTTCAGGTCGGCGTCCAGGTCCTTGACCAAACCGAGATCGGCCAGTTTAGCTTGGCCCCGACTATCCACCAGGATATTGTCCGGCTTAACGTCGCGGTGAATAATGCCCTGTTGGTGTGCCTGATGCAGGCCCTGGGCCACTTGCACGATATAAGCGACCGCTTCTTGCTCCGGCAAACGACCCTGCCGTTCCACACGTTGCCCCAACGACTCTCCTTCCACCAACTCCATCACGATGTAGGGCACTTTGCCGTCCCGACCAAACTCCAAAGCCCGAACAATATTCGGATGAGCCAATCGGCTGGCGGCACGGAACTCCTGCTCAAAACGTTGCAGCAATACCGGGTTGTTAGCCATGCTCGCAGGGAACACTTTTACCGCTACCAATTCCCCACTCTCTCGATGCCGCCCACGATACACCGTGCCCATCCCACCCTCGGCTATGAGGGCGAGGATCTCGTACGGCCCAACCTGTTTTGGCAAGGTTCCTGTACTCGGCATGGCTCTGCAGCGATGCAGTAGGCCCCGCGATTAGTACCTTACTCAAGTCTAACGCGCATTTACCTGCAGAGGTAGCCGATCCCCATACCTTGGTCTTGGCTGGCTTGCTTTAGCAATGGGCCGACACTTTCCCTTTAGTAGTACTCTAACTGTCCACCCGCGCTTTGTTTCGACCACGGCAAGAGTATGGGCTTCGACCGAAACGGTCGTAGCACAAAACAAAGTGCGTCCGACCCGGCGGATAGGTTATTTCAGCTGCCTGTCGCCCTGACCGCAGCGAGGAAGGGAAGGGAATTCGCCAGCCCCAGCTGAGACTGAGTCCCCCGGGGCAGGTGTCTGGCTGGCAGGCTCCGTGGAGTTGGAGGGTGGCGAACAGTGCCTGGCCTGCCGTTGCTGGGACCGAAGCAAGGCTTGTTGACGGCGCCATTCGGCAATTTTTCCGTGATTTCCACTCAGCAGGACCTCTGGTACGGCCAGGCCACGGAAGACTCGCGGCCGGGTGTACTGCGGATACTCGACCAATCCCGGCTCAGCGTGCGATTCCTCGACCACGCTTTCCGATTTGCCCAGCACGCCCGGCACCAAGCGGATTACGGTGTCAATAATGACCATGGCGGGCACTTCGCCGCCGTTGCAGACATAGTCGCCAATAGAGATCTCTTGCGGCTGCAGGAGTAGGCGAATCCGCTCATCAAAACCCTCATAGCGACCACACAACAGCAAGAGCCGCGGATGTTGCGCCAGTTGCCGAACCAGTTCTTGTGTGAGCCGCTCTCCTGATGGCGTCAGCAGGACAATGTGGCCGGGCGGATGCGCCAGGGCTTGCACTGCTTCGACGGCGGCAATAACCGGCTCGCACATCAAGACCATACCCGGCCCACCGCCGTAAGGGCGATCGTCCACGTTCTTGCGCTTCCCCTTCGCCCAATCCCGGAAATTCCACAAGTGCACCTCGACCAAGCCCCGCTCGAGTGCGTGCTTCAAAATGCTCTGGCTCAGATAGCCGCGGAAGATCTCCGGGAACAGCGTCAGGACGTCAAACCGTATGGGCATGGTTTACCTGTAGCAGTAGCATGGCTTTGCAGCGCTATTGTAAGCAAACCTGCCAAGACGTGGGCGAATGGCGAATAGAATAGCATGCGCCGCGGGTAAACTGAGCCATGCCCTACTACGTGCGGATCATTGGAGGGAGCTTGCGCGGTAGAAGGTTGCGAGTAGTAACCGAGCCGCCAGAGTTGCGGCCGATCGCTGATCGTGCGCGGGAAGCACTGTTCAATATCCTACGCCGCTGGGAGAAAGAGCGGCTTTTCATAGATGTTTTCGCGGGTAGTGGGTCAGTGGGGATCGAAGCATTGAGCCGCGGCGCCCAGCAGGCGGTTTTCATCGAAAAACATCCGCGCTTGGTGCGGTTACTGAAAGACCAATTACAACAACTGGGTTTGGCAGAGCGGGCTACCGTATTACAAGCGGACGCTTACCGCTGGGCCCAACACTGGACGCCTCCTAAGGAACCTGTTACCGTCTTCCTGGGACCACCTTATGCCGATTTCGTGCGGCGCGCGGTGGAAATGCGCCAGCTCATCGCTGAGCTTCAAGCGAAATTGCCGCCAGACTCGGTTCTGGTGGTGCAAACGGACAGCGTCTATCCCCCGACGGAACTGCCCGACGCCGACCATTGGGAGGTGCGCCGCTACGGGCGCACGCAACTGTGTTTCTGGCATAAGACCAACCATGCCCCTTTCTGAACCGCAAGAGGCCAAGGCAAGCTCACAGAGCACTTCGCAGCGCGAGGAGCAGGCACGGCAGTTTGCTCTGGGCGTGGTCGAGCGCTTACGCCAAGCTGGTTACGAAGCGTACTGGGCGGGCGGTTGTGTCCGCGACATGTTGCTGGGATTGACGCCGCATGATTACGACGTGGCCACGAATGCCCGGCCTGAGGAAGTGCAACGTTTGTTCCGTCGCACGGTCGCCGTCGGAGCAAGTTTCGGCGTCATTGAGGTGCTCGGCCCCAAGGTCGGAGGCGAAACGTTGAAGGTGCAGGTGGCTACTTTCCGCAGTGAAGGCCCCTATTCCGATGGCCGACATCCCGATTCTGTCGTCTTCACAACCGCCCGCGAAGATGCCCGGCGCCGCGATTTCACCATCAATGGACTCTTTTACGACCCGTTACGTCATGAGGTTCTGGACTACGTCGGCGGGCGAGAAGATCTGCGAGCG
>BEIM01000436.1 GCA_002898995.1 bacterium HR36 | reverse complement strand
AGTTTTGCCAGCCTGACTGGCATTGCCACGCTCGAAGCCGAGCCCGGATTGCCCCTTTTTGAGGAGTGGGCCGACTTGCTAGAGTTGCCGCTGCTGATATACTCGCCCGTTCGGCTGGGACAGTTGTGGCGGTATTTGGCTGTTTCCGCACCACCCGGTCCGGTCGAATACACGGAGGCAGCTGCACTGTTAGCCGCCAGCTCGCACGAACTGGTAGTGCCTGCATGTCGGTGGAGCGAGTGGTCCGTAGCAATCGCCCGGCGACAAACCGGGTAAAACTCTCCTGGCCGAAACGAGGTTGGGGCAGGTCCGGGCAGAAACCTGCGACAGCTGCGTTGACTTTTCGCAATGAGCCGACCATATCGCCCAAGGCAAGAGCAACGGCAAAAGGAATGCATCAGCGACAGTTTAGCGGCAATTTGCTTGCTTAGCCGCTAGACCCACAGCCGATGCAGGTGCTGGGTGTATTTCTCGGGTCGGCAAAGAGGGTGTCGGCACGATGCGCGGGAGGAGCACAGCGTCATGAGCCACGGGCGAATCAGCATCTGGCCAGTGTTGCTGGCTTTGGTGGTGCTCGGAAGCGAGGCGGGATGCGGAGCTGTGCTGGCGCAGAATGCCCCCACTCTCGGTGTGCCACGCCGCGGGCGCATCGTTACTGGAGAACAAGACTCCGCCATCGCCGATCAGACAAACCCAGCATCTTATACCCAAACTTCAGGGCCAACGTTAGGCCTGCCGCACAAGTCTAGACTGACCACGAAAACGGGTCAGGAGGATTCCCCCAACGCCCTCGTTGCAGGTTCTTATGCTAGCTTAACGCGCCCAGATCAGGCTGCCCCGCGGACACAGTGGTCGGGTAGTAGCCCCGCGACCGTAGTTTCCCGTGCTGCGCTTGCACCAGACGTAGTCCGCGGTGCGGTGGACGAGAATTATCTCAGTGGCACGCCTAGCCCACCTTCTGCTTCGGCATGGCGCGGAGGTTTGGCCGCTTCGTGGGACTGGCTGCAGCGCAGCGTACACGATTCCGGCCTGGGCCAATACTGCGAATGGTTCCATATCAAGACCACTTTCGAGAGCGATCGCGCTTTTGACGAGTTTATCTCGCCAGTTACCAACCCTTTCTTCTTTGAAGACCCACGGGCTCTCACGGAGCTACGCCCGGTCTTTATCTTGCAGAACACACCTAAGGCCAATCCGCTCTTCGCTGGGGGGAACATTGAGATGTTTGCGTTGCAAGCGCGGCTGGCGTTGAATGAACGGCTATCTATTGTCATGCCCAAGTTAGGTTTCATCGCGTTTCAACCCGATGCTCCTTCGCCCTTGGGCGACGAGATCGGCTTCGCGGAGATTATTCTCGGCCCCAAATTGACCTTTTGGCGAGATGACAAGAGCAACATCTTGGCTGCTTTCGGTGTCAACTTCGAAATCGCAGCTGGCGGTGGTGAGGTTTTCCAGAGCACCGGTAGTGGCTCCGTGGTACCGTACCTGACTTTCGGCAAGGAACTGCTCGACAACTTGCATTTCCTCGGCGCCATTGGTTACCGTGCTGCTTTTGACTCAGATCGCAGCGATTCCTTCTTCCTGAGCTTGCACGCCGATTACGAGTTTTACCGCGTTATTTACCCGTTCCTCGAGGTGAACTGGTTCCATTACACTAGCGGCGGCAAGGGCCTGGTAGCCAATTTTGAAGGCGGGGATCTCTTCAATTTCGGCAGTACTGGAGCCGCGGGCGAGGACATCGTAACCTTGGGCGTCGGTGGCCGGGTCAAGATTCTCGGCGATCACTTACAAGCGGGAGCAGCCTTCGAATTCCCCCTCACCAAAGGCAAAGACATTTTGGATTGGCGCCTCACGCTGGATTTGATTTGGCGTTATTAGCATGACGTGCGTTTGCTGGCATTTCGCGCAACACGCTTAGCGCTATAACTGTTCTCTGCTCTGTCCGGAACCTTCCGCAGACGCGGTACCCATTGAAGTCTCCACATCTTCAGTCATATTCACATCGGGATTGACATCAGGCGGACGGAGATGGGTCGTGCTTTTCGCTTTGTCGCTCACTGTCGGCGCCACCTGAACCGCACTATTTGCCGTTTCACCCACCATGTTCGAGTAATTGAAAATGGACTCGCCGCTCTTCTGCCCGGCGTCATTGCTCGCTTGAGCTGATAGCACCTGGGAGGATGACGGAATATCTCGGCTAGTGCCGGGCGATGTCCCAAAGGCCCCGGACGGGGACGAGACCCTGGCTGGCGATTGGGAACGCGCCTGCGCTTCCCGTACACGTTGCGCAATTCGTTTCAAGATAGACGCGGGGTCTTTTCGCCGCGGTGGCATTTCCGATTCACTGGGAGGCGGGATCGGTGTCCACGTCCAGGCTGCCAACGCTCCGACCACTTCCTTGGGCGTCTGGAACCTCTCCCGCCGCGACTTAGCCATCATCTTCTCTACCACCGCTTCCATCGCGCGCGGCACGTCTGGCCGCAAGGAACGAATCGGTGGCGGCTTACGTACCTGATGCCACAGCAGCTTCTGGGCCACCGTGCCTTCCTCAAACGGCGCACGGCCAGTTAACAGAAAGTAAAACGTTGCCCCTAACGAATAAATATCCGAACGAATATCCACTTCGTGCGGTGTGGTAGACTGTTCGGGCGAAATGTAATCGGCCGTACCAATCACCGCATTCTCATCGTAGCGCTTGGTCAACTCGTAACGCTCCTCAAAGAAGCGGGCCAAGCCCATGTCGAGGATCTTCACAATCCCCTGGCGATTCAACAGCAAATTACCCGGCTTGATATCGCGGTGTACCCAGCCGCATTGGTGGGCATGTTCCAAGCCGGCAGCCGTTTGCGCAATGTAATGGGCTGCACGGCGTATTTCCAACGGCCCATGTCTTTTCACCAGCTGGTGCAGGCTGATCCCTTCGACGTACTCCATCACCA
>BEIM01000435.1 GCA_002898995.1 bacterium HR36 | reverse complement strand
AGGCTTCAAGGCCGCATTGGGTTACCCTGATACATCTAATACCCCCGCATATGCATCTGCCATGAGCTTCGGCATTTCACACGCCCACGAATTCACTGGCCAACTTCAGGGGTACGATCCTGATGGCGATGGGCCCACGGCCGAGTTAGTCAGCGGGCCGAGCAACGGCACGCTTACCTTCAACCCTGACGGGACATTTACCTATACGCCGAACACGCACTATGTGGGCCCAGATAGTTTCACCTTTACCTGGTCGGATGGGCTGACGCCAAGCAACACCGCCACCCTGCGGATTGATGTCTATAACACCGCTCCTGTTGCTTACGACGCCAGCTTCAGTGTCTTACACGACCACCAACTGACTGGGCAACTCTACGGTTACGATTCGGACGGCGATGCCATCGCCGCGCAGATAGTGGCCGGGCCATCCCACGGCACGCTGAGCCTGAACCCTGACGGCACGTTTACCTATGCACCGGATATAAATTTCACGGGCAGTGATGTTTTTGCCTACCACTGGTGGGACGGTGTGGATTATAGTGAAGCTGTACGGGTGAATGTGGGAGTCTATAATCACGCACCTATAGCCAACGGCGAATTTTTCAGCGTAGAGCCTGGTCAAACGTTCGCGGTGTTTGCAACGGAGAATGTTCCCTCAGATTATCAAGGTGCTGCCACGACCATAAGGGGGCTGTTAGCTAACGATTGGGATGAAGATGGAGATAGCTTGCAGTTAGTGAGAGTGGGAACGCTGTCGAGCCATTGGACATTTGATGAAGGTCTGAATGCCTGGATATTCACGGCACCGAGCGATGGGAGCGGGATGGACAACAGTTTCGAATATTTAGTTACCGACGGCATACCGGTGAATCGTCCCTATAGTGACAGCTATGATGAGGAATATCCCTATAGTGCGAGTTGGCGTGTGCCGCTGTTTTTGCAATATGGTGGAGGTAGCGGCGGCGGTGGCGGTGGGGCAGATCAGAAGCCGGAGGTCAAGTTGATCCACGTGACCTTTCTGGGGAAGCACACGATTGCCGATGATCCAGACCCCAATCTTCCGGGCAGCTTAACTCTTTTCGATGAGCGGCATTGGCTTGATTTAGACGGCAACGGCACTATAGACATGACCAAGGGGGAACGCCAATGGCCCGTGGCCTATACTCGAGAAGCAATCATCAAGGTGGCGGCAGGCTTGCAGTTATCGCAGCGCTGGACAGGGGTGCTCTGGGTAAGAGCATATAATCCCGATCACGAGATTTCGTTCCCCGCACAACAGGTTGCGGTCAATAATGCTCAGAGTGCCAATATCTTGCTAACTGCAAACAAGGCGTTGGTGAACACCATTTATTACTATCCAAGCTTCACGATTCAGTGGCAGATTTCTTTTGACAATCAGAATTGGGTGGACGTGGGCAATAGCGTAAATCCTTTGTACGTCACTCTGGCCGATCCAATAGCCGGTTTGCTATTCTGGACAGTGGTGCATATCGGTAGCACCACAGCCATAGAAAGATCGGACGCGGATAGTGCAGTGCAAGCGATTTGGGAAACCTTCGCGAGCCGGCAGATCAAGACGGTGCACGATCGCGGGCCCCTAAGATATTGGGGTGTGGACGATATGTCCAAGCTGGGTTTCGACACAGCAAGTCTACTTCGCCAAGGAGATGGTGCGTGTGGTGCATGGAGTATGTTCTTGCTCGACGTGATCAAGGCGCAGGGAATTAGGGGAGCCACGCAGATAGGGATCTTCAACAGGGACGATGCCCGCGTAACATGGAAGCAAGTCGAAGACGTGGTAATTGTTGGTAATCAGGACAACAGGTACGGCTTGTTGGTCAAGGATGTAGTACTGGGACAGGGGGCACCCTTCCCAGGCCTCCCTGCAGGCTACTCGGTCTATAAAGGCGCGCAACTTAAAGGTTCGTCAGCGCAGGGAGGTCCAGCATCCAGGCAACTTTTCCCCAATCATGCCATAGTCAAGTATGGTGGAAAATATTATGACCCATCTTATGGCACGGGCGGATTCGCAACTAGAGAAGAATGGGAACAAAGCGCGCTGGCTGGGAGCGTCTTTTTCTTGACTCGGAAAGACCCAACGACTGGTCAACTTATAGTCGTGGCAACAGGAATAAAGCCCAAGCAGGCGGGGCAGCGGCTCACGATTTTTACTGACGAATCGAGATGACCCATCAGGACAAGCTAGCGGAGGGCAACAGCATGAGCGTGAGGCATTACCGTATCAGTGCACTCCTACTTTCTGCGGCACTGCTGGCGGGGCCTGTCGGCCAAACTCAGGAGCAATCGTCTCCCCAAACTCTCGTGCAAACGCGACCCACGCAGCAAGTGCCGTTCCGCGTATTTGAAATCGAAGGACCCCCACGGTACAGGTTCGAGATGTGGCGCGCCGACTTCGTAATAGATCTGGTGGGTCTGGGGCCCCGGGAACAGATATACGGCAGCCGCTTTCGCAGTCTGTGGCTGACGCGAGACAAGAAGGTATTCTGGTATCATGCGAAACCGTGCGACACCCTTGTGGGAGCACTCGTAGACCCATGGAATTACGAGTGGATTCTCGCCATGGGAGTTAACAATCGGGCGGCCCTCGTCGCTATCTATCCATCGTTTAGGATTGCGGACTTCCCTCTCACTTTGAATCCTTTCGCTTGGGGGTCGTCACCTCCATTACTCGACATAGTGTTTCATGAAAGGTTAGCGTTCTGGGAGATTGATTTTACATCGCCTCTAGGTCCGGAAATTCCCTTGAAATTCGAGTTTGATACTGCGTCTAACCGAATCGCAGTAGACATTTCAATGTTATTTGGAGTAAATCCTGGGGAAGTACTAGACCTAAGTGCGTTACTGGCGACAGGGAAAGCTAAGATGTATGGTGAACAAGGTGAGCCTACATTTAAGGTGATCCGCGAACCGGCGAGAGTCCATGCTTGGGG
>BEIM01000434.1 GCA_002898995.1 bacterium HR36 | reverse complement strand
GGATGGTCGCCGCCTGCCTGGAAACGCCGTGGAACATTCCGCACAGCACCATATCTGGCTACGAACAGGTGGGACACGCCTTGGGCCGGGGAATGGCTCGCTTGCTTTTCCATCAAGCCGACTCATCACCTGCGAACCCCTAGGCCGTACAGTCGCGGAAACAAACCCAATGGATGCGTGGCACCCGAGGAGCCAGTTTCGGAAAGTATGCATCTACCAAGCCGCGCTCAGCAAGAACGGGCCAATCCTCTACAGGTTGGCGACAGGATTTGAGTAGCACGAGCTCGGCGGCGCCCCAGCGCCACGCCACTTGGGCGGCGATACTGTCGCTGGTGACCTGCCAGCCGACCGGCAAAGCATCGGGCAGAGCGGCGTCTTCCTGGCAGAATGCCAGCGGGTCGAGCACTGGCAGACGGTGTTCTTGCCAGAGGCGGCAGCAGTCGGAGAATTGGCCGACCAGAACCGCACCCGGCAGCAGGGCCGTTAGCCAACGGGCGTTGAGCCGCATTGTTTCGATGGCCAGCCAGTGCGCTAGCTCTACGGGCAAATCGTGTCTTTTATCTAGGCGGCGGAGCCAATCCACAGCCAGACCGCCACCGACCACTATTACCCCTGGCCACATCTGCCTGTCGAGCCACGCACTCAATTTCGGGACGAGCCCGTGCATGTCGAGCAAGCTGCCCCCCAGTTTGATTACCGCAAACCTCTCGGCAGCCACTAACGCACAGTCCTCAGCCACCACTCCAATCATAGCAAGCCCGGCAGAATATCAGTGGACTGTATGCCCTGAACCGGTGGCCCAATCGTTGTCTTTCTCTCCGTGTTCGGCAACATGGCTGGTAGGCAGTGGGCCATGACCCACATGCTCAGATTGGCCTGGCGTTTCAAAAGAAATCTCCACAGGATACCAGGCGAAGACTGTTTGCAGCCAACCACACAGCAGCACGCTCGCCAGCAACGCCAGGCAGGTGGCAATGGGCGCTAGCGCTCCCAGTTCCGTCGCCCCTGGTAAGGCAATGCCCAGTAACCAGGCCAAGTAGCTAACCAAACCGAAACCCAGCACCAGGGGCACCCAACCGCCACGCCGCAGCACTGGCCAAAACTCCCGCCAGTCAACTAACCCCAACCACCACGCCAGCCAGCCTAGGAGCAGCGCATACCTCATTATCAGATTGGCTAGCACCAGAAGCAAGCGGAGGAAGTCGAAGCTCAGGTCGCGCAGCACTTGCAGCAATTCGGTCATCATCGCCCCTCGTGTCTTGACCTGTGTTGGCGAGTATGATAGAAACGGGCCGGGTCAGTTGCAAGGAGTCGGAGCATCGGCAGGAAAGCTGAGGCTCGGCCGAGCAGAAGCGATGCGAGCCATGCTGGTCGGAGTTATCAGCGATACCCATGGCCACCAGCCAGCCGTGGCTAAGGCGTTGCGCCTGTTAGCAGCGCGGCGGGTGGACTGCGTCGTGCACTGCGGTGATGTGGACGACGTTTCCACCATGCAACTGTTCGCAGGTACGCCGTTGCATCTGGTGCTGGGTAATTGTGATCCGCCTTTACATCGGCTGCGGCCCGTGGCTGAAGAAATTGGCATTCACCTGCACGGTCGCTTTGGTCATCTCGAACTGGGCGGGAGCCGGCTGGCTTTCTTGCACGGCGATGATCCCCGACGCCTCGATTATACTATCCGTAGCGGGGCCTACGACGTCGTCCTGCACGGCCACACTCACCTGCGCCGCTGCGTATTGATTGGCTCAACCTGCGTCGTCAACCCAGGCGCCCTCGTACGCGTTGCTCAGCCTACCGTCGCCCTTCTTCATCTCCCCAGCCGACACGTTGAGTTTCTTGATGTTCCCATTTCCTGAACCCACTGTCTGAGACTACCCTGGCTGATATTTACGTCTAACGGCCGAGTCTCTCGATACGCCCATTATCGGAACCCGCTCTCTGAGAGCGCCATCTTTTATTTTCTTTGCCTAACGGTCGCGCCTCTTCATCTTCGCATTCCCCAGCTTCACACTGTGCGGGCGCCGTTATTGATTTCTGTCTTTAGTTGTCGGGTTTCTCGATATTCCCGTCGCCTCACTCTACCCCGCTTCTTGCCATCACCGAAGCGCGGCACTCAGATATGGCACGAACAAAACGTACTGCGTTCGAAACCGCATCCTGGCTTTACACAAGAGCGCAAACGCAACGGCGGCGTGTGAACGTCCGCTTGTGAAGCTGCAAAACACCCATGCAGAGCGATGCGATTTCGTTCGATAGGCCTTGCAAGGAAGCGTGTAAGACGCGTCTGCAAGGCCCTCTCGACCGGCCTGACCGCGAAGGGCACAGTAACACTCTGCCATAAGGCCGCGAAACACATCTGTAGCGGTGAACTCGCACTCGTGCCGAAGACCGTTCCCATTGCCCCAGCGAACATCGCTGTCGGTGCAATGGCGCGATATCGCGGCATCACGGCCGGCGGCAGGCCGCTGCTCTTAGTGCAGTGCGTTCACTGTGCGCCAATCGAACGGTTCTCCACGCGCGTTCCACCCATCACGCTGGGATGACGCCGCCACTCTTTGACCAGCAGCACGAAGCGTGTTGCAAATGCGCCGTGTCCTCTTGAAGTGCGTCCCAGCCCTGGCGGAGCGAGTGCGGAAAACGTTATCACGACGTGTGCGTGAAAGTGCGTCCCAACCTGCCGTGGAACCAGAATTCACACTGGGCGAAAATGTGTTCTCCATGGGCATCGCAAGGGCACAACCGCTTCGTACTTTGCCTACCGATATACGCGCCCTGCGCGGAAACGAACACGCCAGCAGAAATTTCGTAGCGCCCGACAAACCCCTGTTGTTCCGGAAAGCTGCCGCTGTACTATAATGGAGAGCGGCTAAGCAGCTTGGCATGCGTCGCGGCTGAATCGCGACCATTTCCTAGCACTCCCCGGTAGCTCAATCGGTAGAGCGGCTGACTGTTAATCAGCG
>BEIM01000433.1 GCA_002898995.1 bacterium HR36 | reverse complement strand
CCCGCGAGTTCACCTCGATCATCCTCGACAACAAGGAATTCACCAACCTGCCACGCAAATTCAACGTGACCATCACCGGCTGCCTGGAAAACTGCTGCCACACGGAAACCCAGGACATCGCCCTGGTGCCGAGCTACCGCGAACTGGAAGGGCAACAAGTATTCGGTTTCAACGTGTTGGTCGGTGGCAAACAGGGTTCGGGCGGATACACGCCAGCCAAAGCGCTGGATGTGTTTGTTCGGAAAGAGGAAGCGGCTCGGTTGTGCGCGGAAATTGTCCGCATCTTCCGTGATTGTGGTTCGCGGGAGTCGCGGACGCGAGCCCGCCTGGCTTTTCTGTTACAGGATCGTGGGGTGCGTTGGTTCCGTCAGGAGTTGGAAAGGCGCTGGGGCAAGCCGTTGCATGCAGCGGGGCCAGAATTGCGTAAGAAACACCACACGGACCACCTCGGCATCCAGCCCCAGAAACGCCCGCCCGACTACCATGGGCCGCAGCTCTTTTCCGTCGGTTTGCTGGTCCCGGTGGGCCGAATCACCACGGACCAGATGCGTGGTGTGGCTGACCTCGCCGAACGTTATGGGAATGGCGAAATCCGCCTTACCGTGCAGCAAAACATCATCATCCCCAACATTCCCGAAGACCGGCTCGGAGCGCTGACCGAGGAGCCGCTCCTGAAAGAGTTGCCCGTTGACCCCTCGCCGATCCTGCGAGGCCTGGTCTGCTGCACGGGAAACGATTATTGCCACTTCGCGCTGATTGACACCAAAGGCTGGGCGCTGAAGGTGGCCCGCGAACTGGAACGGCGTACGCAGGGGCAAAAGATCGCCCCGTTGACGATCCACATGTCAGGTTGCCCCGCAGGTTGTGGCTTGCATCAGGTGGCGACCATTGGTTTGCAGGGTTGTCGCACACGCATCGGTGAAGAGATTGTGGATGCTGCCCATGTGTACATCAACGGCAAATCGGGCCCGCAGCCGCAGATTGCCACCGACGCCATGTACGACGTTCCCTGCGAACAGCTCGCCGACGCTCTGGAACCGCTGGTGCGTTTCTTACCGCGGAGCTAGGCCTCTCCTGCTCCGATGAATGCCTATTCACGAAAAGTGTGCCCAGAGCCACGAACCGAGGAGAGCATGCGCCACGGATACCTGATTGACATGGATGGTGTGCTGTGTCGTGGTCGGGAAATGATTCCGGGCGCAGACAGTTTTATCGCTGCTCTGCGCGAAGCCGGGATTCCTTTCCTGCTACTGACCAACAACAGTCAGCGGTCACGTCGCGACATTGCCACGCGGCTGCAGCGCATCGGCATTCCCGTGGATGAAGAACACATCTTCACCAGTGCGATGGCGACAGCTCGGTTTCTCGCCCGGATGAAACCCAACGGCACCGCGTATGTCATCGGCGAAGGTGGTCTGACGACGGCTCTGCATTTGAACGGATTTGCCATCGTGGATCACGCTCCCGACTTTGTTGTTATTGGCGAAGGCCGCACCGTCACCTTTGAACAACTCGAGCAAGCCGTTCAATTTGTCGCCCAGGGCGCCAGGCTCATCGCCACCAATTTAGACCCCAATTGTCCAACAGAATCAGGACTGCGGCCAGGCTGTGGCGCCATTGTGGCGATGATCGAAACGGCCACGGGCAGGAAAGCCTTCAGCGTCGGTAAACCCAGCCCGGTCATGCTTCGGGCGGCTCGCAAAGAACTCGATCTCCGCAGCGAAGAAACCTGCATCATCGGCGACACGATGGAAACGGACATCTGGGGCGGTTTCCAGCTCGGCTACCATACCATTCTCGTGCTCAGCGGCAGCACACAACTGGCTGACTTGGCGCAGTATGCTTTTCGCCCGGAGAAGGTGGTCGCCTCGGTCGAAGAACTGGTAGCGCCGCTGCGGCAGTATCCGCAACGACCGTTGTGGCTTGCCCCTAGCGGTGAGGAAACGAGCCTATCCCGGGCACCAAATACGCGGCCCACCGTCTCCGCCGCAGTCCAAGGAGGTCGCCCGTGAGCGAGAGTCGGCTGACGGTTCTCGGGGAGGCGATCTGCCCGTATTGTGGGGTCGGCTGCCGACTCCGGGTCGAAGGGCGCGACGGACGACCAGAACGCATTCGTGGCGTCGAGGATGCCCCCGCCAATCTCGGTCGGCTCTGTGCTAAAGGTGCCACGCTGCACGAAGCCCTGCACACCCCTGATCGCCTGCTCGTGCCGATGTGGCGGCGTAGCCGACACGAAGATTTTCGCCCAGCCGATTGGGACCAGGTTCTGCGCTACATAGCGGAATGTTTGCGCTACATCCTCGACGCCTTCGGGCCAAATGCCGTGGCGTTTTACGGCAGTGGCCAGCTGGACACGGAGACGGCTTATCTGGCGTGCAAACTGTTCAAAGGATACTTCGGCACCAACAACACGGATTCGAACAGTCGGCTATGCATGGCCGCAGCCGTCGCCGGCTATCGCACCAGTCTGGGAAGCGACGGCCCACCCTGCTGCTACGAGGACATTGACCATGCCGACGTGATTTTCATCATCGGCAGCAATATGGCCGAGTGCCACCCCGTGACTTTCGACCGCATTCGGGCGGCGAAAAAGCGCCAAGCCCAGCTCACCATCATCGTGGCCGATCCGCGGCGCACGCCGACTGCCCGCGAAGCCGACATCCATTTGCCGGTGGCTCCCGGCGGCGACATTGCCCTGCTCAACGCCCTGGGACGCTTGCTCCTAGAATTCGGAGCCGTGGACGAAACCTTCGTTCGCCAACACACCCGCGCCTTCGAGGAGTATCGGCAATTCCTGCGCGAGCAGAATCTCCAGGAGCTGTGTCAGGCCTGTGACATTGCCGAAACAGTACTGCGTCAGGTCGCCCAGCGTATTGCTCAAGCGCGCGGCTTCCTGAGTTTCTACTGCATGGGTTTGAACCAAAGCACCGTCGGCATGTGGAAGAACAATAGCCTGATCAATCTGCACTTGCTGACCG
>BEIM01000432.1 GCA_002898995.1 bacterium HR36 | reverse complement strand
GACGCGCCTGGGAGCAGAGATCGCCCACCGGTTGGCTCTGCCCGAGGCGCTTCGTGTGAAGGCGCTTCTGGCCTGTGCTTTCCATGATACCGGCAAGGCCACCCATAGCTTTCAGGAGCACATGAAAGCGGCCCGCGCTCTTGGAGAAGCGAAGGCCCACGGGGCGCCGTCCGAGGAGTTAGAACATTTGCAGCGCATCGCCAACCAGAAGAAGGCGGTCGCCTATCCCCACGCGCTGGCGTCGCTCCCGTTCGTGTTGCTGGTGGAGAACGTTCTGGGACAGCACTACGGCTGGGAGAAGCACCGTCTGGAAGCAACCGCCGCCGTGCTCACCCACCACTCGCCGCTGGGTCCGGAGCTGTACAAGGGCTTTGAGAAGCCGGACTACGTGCTGGATCGGCTTCCCGGACTCCTTCGAGCCCTCTTTGAGCTACTGGACGCCCACGGCGTGAAGGGCTTGCCGACGGTAGAAGCGTTCTGGCAGAGGCTCCGGCTGCTCCTGGCAAGCTCTCCAGCCGGGCTTCTGGATTCAGCCCTGCAATTCAACGGCGAGAGCCGAACGCTTCGGGGGATCCTGCAGCGTCTGCCCGCGGAAGACTTTGCCCGCGTCAAGGCGGTACTCCATTTAGCTGACTGGCTGGCGTCGGCAAAGACGCCGGAACCTGCCCAGCTCTTCCTCAGGAGCGGCGCATCGTGTGTGGAAGGGCACGTTCGCGCGCTAAGTGCTCCACTCCGCGCTTTCCAGCGTAGAGCCAGGGAAACCCAAAGGGATGTGCTTTGGCTCCGGGCACCTACTGGCACGGGAAAAAGCGAAGCACTCTTACTTTGGGCTGCGGATGCCGAACGTTTGATCTACCTCTTACCCACGCAAGCCACCACCAAAGCCATGTGGCAGAGGCTTCGCCGAATCTATGGTGATGATGCTGTTGGCCTGTCTCACGGGCGCGCTAGCTATGTACTTCGGCAGGAAGCAGACGAAGACCCGCTCGATGAGCGTTTGTTCGGTTCGGTCTTCGCCAAGCCCGTTACGGTGGCGACGCTGGATCAGTACCTTTTGGCGCACTTGCACGGACGGCACTGGGAAGGGCGGCGGAGCCTTGCAAGTCGAGCAACGGTTGTGCTGGATGAAGTCCATGCCTACGAGCCGTACACCCTGGGGCTTCTTGCCGAGGCGCTCCGCCGCGAGCCGCCGGCGCGGCTGGCGCTTGCAAGCGCTACACTCCCGAACGCACTCTTGGAGCTTTTCCCCGCAGGCGAGCTCATTGAGGCAGAACCCACGCTCTGGCAGCGCCGTCGGCACCGCCTGGAACTTACAGGAGGCGCCCTCCTGGAGGAAGGTGTTGCACGAACGCTGGAGTTTGCCCGCCAGCGTAAGAGTGTGCTTGTGGTGGCGAACACTATCCGCGATGCGCAAACGTTCTACGAACGCCTCCGGGACGAAGGATGGGAAAAGCGAGAGCTGCTCCACGCCCGCTTCATCTTCCGTGACCGGCAGCAGAAGGAAGCCCGCATCAG
Source organism: bacterium HR36 (assembly GCA_002898995.1). Lineage (GTDB taxonomy): Bacteria > Planctomycetota > Planctomycetia > Gemmatales > HRBIN36 > HRBIN36. Next base: position 1,474 of record BEIM01000432.1, on the reverse strand, counting down.
CAGCCCCGAACCCGGAAGCATCTTCGTTGCCACACAGGTTGTGGAAGTAAGCCTCGACATCTCCTACGACGTGCTCGTAACCGAGATTGCTCCGGTGGATGCACTCGTACAGCGCATGGGGCGCGTCAACCGGCGAGGGGAAGCACCACCTGTCCCCGTCATCGTGTACACACGCTGGGGTGAAGGCAGCCGGCGCGTGTACGGCGAAGAGATACTCTCCTGGAGCCGGGAGATTCTCGCCGAGCTTCCCGCAGAGCCTACCGATGCTGATTTAGCCCGGGCAACGCACGCGCTCTACTCCCATGTCATGGCAACCGACGATTGGCAGCAAGAGCTTCGCGAGGGGCAAGAGACGCTTGAGTTTGTGCAGCGGACACTCGGCTGCTACACGATTGATCTGGCAGACGAGGAGCTGCGCCAGCGCTTCACAGCACAGCGCGGCATGGTCTCTGTTGAGGTCGTGCCCGCGCAATTTCTCAACCAGGCGTATGAACTCAAAGCACAGGGCGAAGGCTGGCGGATTGTGGAGCTTTTGGTGCCCGTCCCGATTTGGTGGGCAAAGGCGCTGCCTGCTGCCTTCGGGGCGGTGTCAGACCTGGGGCTTGTCCAGATACTGCTCCCGTACGATTCTGAATTTGGGCTCCGCTTGCCTGCCGAAGGAGAGCTCTTTGGAACAGGGGTGATCCTGGAGTGATCAGAGGCGCTTCTCGTGGGGAGAGCGCCGACCTTCGAGCACGGGGCTTTGATGGGGAATAACGAGCTCGCTATAGGGCGGCTCTGCAAAGAGCTTCTGCACCGGAGAGTAACCGGGTGCGAAGACGCGCTCTGAGGCTCTCCCATTCGGGGGCTGCCGGGGAAGCAAACTCAGTGGGACAATACCTCGTCCGCTGTTCCCAGCTATGTAGAACACAGCGGGAGTTCGCTATGATGCGAAATCTACCGGAAATGGAACTGCAGATTTAGACAAGTGATGCGCTTCCTGTGGTTTAGGATTCTCAGCTTGATGTTTTGATTTGGGTTTTTTTAAAATTCGTTATTACACTTTCCGAGAACCCCGTTAAAAAATTAACACCAAAATTTTGCAAAATCTAATTGTCTTACAATCACTTAACCTCACTCTGACACAATCTCTGACACTTTGTCAGTAAGGTCCTCGGAAAAAATCAGGGTAAAAATTAACACTCCGGGACTTGACAAATAGGAAAAAATTTATTATATTATAGTGTGTGAATTTGGTTGATTTAATTTTTTACTTATGTCTTGTGTGAATCGTACCTGTGAGGGATTGAAACTTTTTTGTTCCTGTTATTTTCTCTCTTTGCTCTTTTAGTGTGAATCGTACCTGTGAGGGATTGAAACTATTGCTTAAATTGTTTAAAAAACGGGGCGGATATTTGTGTGAATCGTACCTGTGAGGGATTGAAACTTGCTTGCTTGACCTGGGGATGCAATTGGGAAAAAATGTGTGAATCGT
>BEIM01000431.1 GCA_002898995.1 bacterium HR36 | reverse complement strand
GCTTGACGGGGGTCTCCCTGGGCCAGCGCCTGGCGTGCCTGCCGCATCAACGCTTCCGGTGTTTCTGCACTCATATCCCGACCCTCGCTTCTCTATTTTAGACGCAACCGCCTCCCGTGCCGGTTTCTGTTTCCAACACGCTTGGGCCTTGTGCAGCCAATTTCGACCAGGCTCATGCCTCCCGCCGTCTTCGACGCCCGGCAGGCTTTCTCTAGGTAGTATATAACCAGTTTCCCCCGCGCGTACAATGCGATGTGTCAGTTGGCCGCAACCTGGCATAACCGCCCAGTCCGCTAATTTAGCTACTGGCGTTCCTTCCCTGATCCGCGTAATCTATTGCCAGGCTGAATCCCTGCTTGCTGCTACTGGGACCGATTCTTCACACGCGGAGGGCTTATCATGTATAACGTCGAGCCATTCGCTATTGGCGTTTGCAGCTGGTCGCTACAGGTGCGAAACATCCTTGAACTGCAAGGGTTTCTCCAACAACTGGGTATAGACGTAGTCCAGATTGCTTGCGGCGATCCCCATCACGCCAGTTGGGATGAAGGTGATGCCATGCCCCAAGCGGCCAAGGCCGCCGGTTTCCGTATGGTGGGCGCTATGCTTGGATTTCCGGGTGAGGATTACACCTCGCCGCAAACTATCCGCGAGACGGGCGGCTTCGGGCCTAAGCATCTGCGTGCTGAACGGATGCACCGCCTCGAATGGGCCTTGCAACGCACGCGCGAGCTTGGCCTGACCGACCTTATGTTCCACGCCGGCTTCATCCCCGAACCGGGTGACCCTGACCGTAAGGACTTCCTGGAGACGCTGGCCATAGCTGCCGACCTCGCTTCCCGCTACGGTGTTACCATTGCTTTTGAAACCGGGCAAGAGACTGCTCCGCTTCTTCGCCTCACCCTCGACGAGCTGCGGTGTCCCAACGTCAAGGTGAATTTCGACCCCGCCAACATGCTGCTCTATGACATGGGCGATCCCATCGAGGCCGTTCGTATCCTGGGCCCCGATATTCGCACCGTCCACGCCAAAGACGCCTTCCGCCCGAAACAGAAAGGGACCTGGGGCGATGAGGTGCCGCTGGGACACGGCGCCGTCAACATTCGGCTTTGGGTACGAACACTTTACGACGTCGGTTATCGAGGCCCGCTGCTGATCGAACGAGAGGTCGGCACGCAACCTGAGCGCCTTCGCGATATCGCTCATGCCGTTCAATTCCTTCGCGATTGCGTTGCCAGCTTGCCAAAAGCTAGCTGACCAACCGCCGAGCGCTGTCCCAAGGGGCCGCCAGACCAGTGCCCGACTTATCTCCACTTTTGTGCCTTCTCGAGAAGAGCATCGGCCACAGCGGGAAGTGCTGGGAGACGTTGCGTTCCAGTCAGGCCAGCATCCTCAATGCGCAAAGCGGGGCCTATTCCGGGCGGCTTAGTCTGGCGCAGAGTTAGGCGTCGCAGCAAACGACCGAGGATAGTGGAACTTAGATGCTAATAACAACACTAGGCAAGCACTTTCTGCTGGCCGTGCCGCTAACTGACTCGCAGAACGGGAACGGTTTGGCCTTCGCTTACGGCTGCAGTTAGGAAGGTAGGCAACGGACCGATGGCGACAAGCCCGCCAGAAACAACGCAGACTGGGTCACTATGCTATCAAAGTACGCAATGCTCGGATGACGACCCAGTCCAGGGCCACAATCAAGAGGCATTTCTTCCGCCGTCGGCGACCGGTGAACTCGGGGCGTACGCACTTATTTGCAACAAACCGCCACACGCGTTTGATGACGTACTGGGACAAGCCTTGACGTTGCCTGGCTAGCCACCCACTCGGTTCCGCCAAACTTACGCGACCGACGCAAACGACCGCGGCCATGAGGTGGGCGAGGGTATGGAGCTACCATTCGTCCACGTCCACATGCTGAGCCCTTGCGCGTGGCATTGTTTTTCGCTGGTATGGAGCTGGCATTTGTGCACGCCCACGCATATCACCGCTATAGATAACTCTTTCCCTAAAAACCACTTGGAGGACATCCCCAAGTTGTTCTGCCCGCCGGAAAAAGTGGAGATAAGTCAAACTACGACGCAATTATGCTAATTCTGCAGGCGGATGGCCCTAATGCGGTAAAGGTGATAGAGGCCGGCCTCCGCGGCTTGGGCCCAAACCTAACGCGCCATGCGCCATTGCCATTCAAGGCCCACGTCGCAGCATCACACACCGCGGCAGTAGAGGCGGCGCGCCCTTTTGTCCCCACGCCCTGATACGCTGCGAAGGCGCCTGCACCAGACTTATGGCTGCGGCGCAGCACACCCCTTTTGGTCCCCACGCCCTGATACATGCAAAAACAGAGTTTCAACGTTGGCTCGTTGAGAAATGACTTGGCCAGCCCGGGTGCACGAGGACATCTATTGGCAATACGACGGCGTTTCAACGTTGGCTCGTGGAGGAATGGCTTTGCCAGTGTGCCAGCAGGTCTTCGGCAATTTCCTGCCAATTGACCTCGCTTAGGGCGGTGTACATCAAGTCCTGGTACACTCCAGGCAATTGATCTGGGACGCGGTCGGCAAACTCTTCGCGCAGCTGGCGGGCCAGTTGCTGCGTGGCTACCTCCCGCACAGAGCGCCGCCTTGCCCGCACATCTTGCGATTGAGCGGCCAACCAATAAGCGCGTTCGGCCTCTTTCAACCAACGCTGCAGTTGGTCTTGTTTGGCATAAATCCAATCCGCCACTGCTTTGGTTTGCGGACTTTTCGGGGCAGGTTGCGAAAACGAATGGCGTCCTTGGCCCATCGCCACGCTATCCTGCAGGGGTACCTGTCCTGTGCTCGGGAGCGGTAAAGCCGAACCTGTCTTGTCTGGCTTCTGGGACAGCCCCACCGACTCAAAATTCATCGGATTGTTGAAATAGCGAGCGACGGCTTGTTTGATTTTCTGATCCTGGGCGGTGATCCACATCACCAAAAAGAAGGCCATCATAGCCGTCACGAAGTCGGCATAAG
>BEIM01000430.1 GCA_002898995.1 bacterium HR36 | reverse complement strand
CGGGGATACCGAAGAGATTGTCCCCGCGACTCTGGAGGATAGTTCCGAGAGCTGGGCCACGCTCGGATAAGAAATCGGTCTCCAGCTCCCAGCGAGTATTCTTTGGGCGTTCGCCGCCGAGGAGTTCGAAGATGTCCCAATCGAGCATTAGCCCGAATCCAAATACCCGATCCCCGCGAATCTTAATGCGGTCTAACGGTCCAAGCGGATCGCGCAGATCCCCCTCGACGTGGGGCCAGTAAAAGAAAGGCACGCCCTCGAGCCAAAGTGAAAAGTCTTCGGCGGTGCCAAACAATTCGGTTGCGGTACGTAGTTGGCCGGTTTTGGGATCGATTTCCTGGCGGCCAAAGAGTCCCCGCAGCGGTACTTCGCGCACTTGCAGGGTAGCCGTGGGCGTCCGCGCCACCACGCCCGGATCCGAGGGCAGGCGACTGGCGAAAACCTCAACATGGTTCGCTTCGAACATATCAGCTGCCACCTGGCGGATTTCGCTGGCACGCAGGTACACTGGCAAAGCTAACCGCGGTTCAGGGGCAATCAATTGCGCCTGCCGCAACACGCCGACATTGCGCTGCAAATCGAAATAGGCCTGGTCGGCTTGGAGCAGGCGCGTTTTTCCCGCTAACGGCCCCCGCGCTGGCGTTTGCCGAATCTCGACATGGCCTTCGAGATAAACCTCGTAGCGTTCATCGCTGGTGCGACCAATTTGCAGTTCGGAGAGGAGGCGTTCACCGCCAACATTGCGGCTCCAGATCACCGCGCGGTCCGTGCTGATGTCCATGCTGCCGTCCACATCTTCCACGTAAATCACCACGCCGCCCAGCACCACCGTGGCGTATTCATTGGGTCCCGTGGGGAACGTTTCATGGGAAAACGGACTGCTCCCTCGCGGGGCAATGCGGATGCTGCGCAGCCTGGCGGTGGTAGCGGTTCCCATACCAGGAATTGCAATGGAGGCCGGCGGCTTGCTCGGCTTATCTGGTTTAGCTTCAGGCGGGCCGGTAGGAGCAGGTGGTGGGACTGGCGCGGTGGGGGGAATGGAAGAAGCTGGCGGAGGTTTTTGCGCCGCGCCCGCTGATGGAGGGGACTCGGGAGTTGGAGCAGTGATAGGCGGCGTGGTAATCGGTGCCGGTGTTTGCCACGCTGCGAGTGCTCGACGATACAAGGGATCATCAGAGGCTGGACGCTTTTCCATCTGGGGATTCTGCAAACGAAACTCGCCCCGGGTTTGCAAATCGAAAAGAACACGCGCGGCGGTTTGCGTTTGTGCACCTTCCCCAACGCGCACATCTCCTTCTCCGTAACCCCACAGACGCAGCGGTTGACCTCGGCGAACCTCGGCTCCGTTCATCCACACCACCGCTTCGCGCATGCGTAACCGCGTCAGTCCTTGCTCTAACACCACGTTACCCCGCGCCAACAGGATATCGAGGTTTCCTTCGGTCCAACCGATCACCTTATCTGCACTCAGACGAATGGGCGCCTGGAGTTGCTCTGGGGCCGTAACCACGCGCAAGGGCGGCGCTTGCTCAGCTAGCAACACAGTCAGCGCTGCCAGCGCTGCAGTACTGAGCGCACCGGCCAGGTAGCCCCATCGCAACCTTCCCCCTTTTCTTGAAAGCATGATGCCCCAGTTCAGACCCGTATTCTGGCTAGCGGCACGGGGTTTCTCCTCATACTGGCCCGCGCCACTCTGTCAAGCTCAACGAAGCCGTTCGCTGGGGGAAGTCAACTCAGCTCGCGCGAGGCAGAAGAGGGCACAGTGTCGGCGACTTGTTGGCGCTGAACCGATTGTGGCCCGCGAGCGACGCAAACGGCTACCACCAGATCTCCCGTGACATTGAGAACCGTGCGCGCCATGTCCAGAAGCCGATCGACTCCGAGAATCACCCCGATATAGTCGCCAGGCACCCCGATGCTGGTGAGCACCATGGCCAGCAACGGCAACGAGCCGCCCGGTACGCCCGCAGCGCCAACCGCGGTGAGTACCGCCAGACCGAGCACGGTCACCTGCACGCTCCAGTCCGGCGCCGAACCGAAATACAGCTGCGCCAAGAATAACACGGTTACCCCTTCGTACAAAGCCGTGCCGTTCATGTTCATAGTGGCGCCCAGAGGAATAACAAAGCCGGCGATATGCGGCGGAACCCCCAATTCCTGCTGGGCGGTGCGCAACGTTGTCGGCAGGGTGGCATTGCTCGAGCTGGTGGAAAAGGCGGTCACCATGACCGTCCACACGCGCCCTAGGAAAACCCATGGCCGCATTCCACCCAACCACCAGACGAGCAAGCCCAAGACCACCACCAGGTGAAATGCCATCCCCGCCAATGCCACCATCACGTACGAGCCTAGCGTTTCTAGGTAGCGCAGCCCAAAGCTAGCCGTCTGCGCGAAAATCAAGGCGAACACCGCAACGGGCGCGATGCGCATCACCAGACTGATTAGCACCACCATCAGGTCCGTCGTAGCTTCCAAAACCCGCACGAGCGTCTGGCGCGGTCCTTCGGGCAACCGGGTCAGGCCCAGCCCTACCATGAGAGCAAAGAAAATGATTTGCAACATCTCCATCTGAACGGCGGCCTGAAAAGGATTGCGCGGGACGATACCCACCAGGCTGTCCACGGTGAAACCCTTGGGTTCGGGTGGAGGGCTTCGAAATCGGGCCAGGAGTTGCCCCCGTACTTCGCTAGGTAAAGCTAACCCAGGTTGCCACCAATTCACCAGCACCAACCCGACAACACACGCCAGGCTCATACTCAGGACGAACAGAGTGAACGTGTACGCGCCGATGCGCCCCACTTGCCGCCAATCTCCGATTTGGGCCACGCCGACTGATAATGATGCGAAGACCAGAGGCACCACAGTCATCAACAGCAGATTGAGGAAAATCTGCCCGACCGGTTGGGCTACCACTTCCGCCAGGAACCGCACCGCTTCTGCGGGCTTACCTATCAGCTGAGACAACCCCTGATCAATCTCCCCCCGCCACAT
>BEIM01000429.1 GCA_002898995.1 bacterium HR36 | reverse complement strand
CGACCTGAATGGTGGCTAGCCTTGGCCACGATCGTCGTCTTCTATTTCGCACTTCTAATTGGGGTCGGTCTCTACGCTAGCTGGTGCTTGAAACGAATTTCTCTAAGGGTGGTGCTCATTTGCGCTTGTTTAATGCATTGGAGTTTCGGGATTGGCTGGCTGCTAGCCTGTAGCTTTCCCGCTTTAAACCAGCAACTTTCTGGTCTCGGCTCAACCTCGAATACCCCCAGCGGGTTTTCCTAGCAAGTATTTTGCTAACCTCTCGTATGCTTGCACCCTTTTTGGTATGGAGGTAACGGAAATACTAAGTTTCGCAAAGCGCGCTTAAAGCTCACTCGCACAACAAACTCTGTCGGCATATAGGAGGCTTGAACCAGTTCGCGAAGGTCTTGGCAGGATGGTGAATTGTAGGTGCCCGAGTGTCGTTCTGTTGTATTGGTACTTATTAGCTGGTGTCTAAGCTATTCGTGTTGCTGCATAGGTTGGTTGCTCCTTGCTATCAAGATGAATCATCTATACTCGCTTTAGTGCTGGTACACAAATCCCGAGTTTTGTTATTCATATCCAGTTGGTGAAAGTCCAATCGCTTCAAATACGCTGGCTGCATCAGTAAGGCCGAGGGAGAAAGGTACGGGTGTTGTTGGTGGGCGTGAGAGATTGATTTGGGGAGCCTATTGGTGTTCACAGATGTGATGTGACCGGACGACCGCCCTGCATTGCTTGGCGAAGCTAGGCATTTGCGTATGTTAGTTGCTTGGTGGCGATGAACAAAACAAACCCGCTGGAGAGGTAACCATGACAGCCCGATGGCACAAACTGACGGCATGGCTGGGTTGGATGAGTCTGCTGGCAATAAGCGTAGCCTCCTGGCCGATTGGCTCTGCCACGCTCATACAAGAAAGGCGGATCCTGCTCATCGGCAAGGACCGCGACCATCCTTTTGGGACGCATGAATATATGACGGATTGTGCGGTGCTGGCGAAATGCCTGGAACAAACGCCAGGCATCCGTGCCCTGGTTTCCAACGGTTGGCCGAAACACGAAGCAACCCTGCAGGGGCTGCAGGCGATAGTGTTGTACACGGCCAACGGTGGCGATGTGCTCTTGCGTGGGCCACACCGCCAACAGGTCGAGGCGCTATTAGACAAAGGCGTCGGTCTGACGGCCATTCACTGGAGCACAGGTGCCAGCCCGCAAGTTGGTGAGGATTGGCTCAGCATCTTAGGCGGTTGGTTTAACACGCAATTCAGCAAACTGGCAGTACGCACCACCAAACTGCACCAGGCCGACCCTCAGCATCCCATCGCGCGAGGTTGGGAACCCTTCGACCTGCGCGATGAATACTATCTCCAACTCAAATTCGCCCCCAAGATACGCCCGGTTTTGACGGTGCAGATAGACGGACAGGAACATGTGGTCGGCTGGGTGTATGAGCGGCCCAAAGGTGGGCGATCGTTTGGTTGCGTCTTGGGGCATTTCCATGCGAATTTTGGCGAAAAGGCATTTCGCCGGTTGCTCGTGAATGGTATCTTGTGGACGGCAGGTTTGGAGGTGCCCCGCGACGGCGCACCCTGCGAGGTAACGGCGAAAGACCTGGAATTGCCTCCCGATACCCGAAAGCAGAAGTAGAAGTTCGAGTGGCGGTCGCGAGGGCGCATGCGAAATTGCCGTAGCACACAGGAGACGCAGAAAAGCGCGAGGAAGCAGTATGGGCGGCGAGAGCCGCTAGATCTGGAGCCAGTGGGCCGGCTAGGTGCCAGCTAGACGATAACGACTACTTCATTGCCTCAGTGCAAGCCTGTATGTTGCCTGCGTGCCTTTGGCGGTAGTCTGAAAATAAACCACAGCGAGGCCGAAGACAAGGTACTGGGGCAGGCAAATATAGGCTAGGCGTGGTTGTTGGAATACTTGCTGCCTGCTAAGCCTGGAGTGGGACTCGGACAGCAGTGATGGTTAGAATAAAGTCTCGCATTGCGAATGCGTTTTTGTCTGCGGTGACTTCTAGCGGACAAGAGAATTGAAGGGGAACCATGCACATATTGCTGACAAATGATGATGGGATCTACGCTCCGGGATTGCGTGCATTGCAGGAGGAATTACGTGCGCTAGGGCGGGTAACGGTGGTAGCACCGGCCACGGAGCAAAGCGCGGTTGGTCACTCGATCACACTCTTGACCCCGCTGATCGTGCAGCCAATCTTTGACGCCGATGGTTCGCCGCTGGGATGGGCAGTAGAGGGAAAGCCTGCCGATTGTGTGAAATTGGCGCTCGTCGAGTTACTGGAGGAGACTCCTGACCTGGTGGTCAGCGGCATCAACGCGGGGTCCAACGTTGGAATCAACGTCTTGTATTCGGGGACGGTGGCAGCGGCAATTGAAGGGGCGTTTTTCGGCATTACGAGTATCGCCGTTTCGCTAGAGTACCGCGATCCTCTCCATCTGGATTTTCAAGAGGCAGCGCGTCTAGCGCGTGATTTAATAGGGCAGTTGGCAGCTAAATTCACGGGCAGCGGTCAGCTTTTCAACATCAACATTCCGAGCCTGGACCAAGGGCCGCCCAAAGGCTTGCGAATAGTGCCGCAGGGAGTAGTACGTTATCGGGAACAGTTCCAACGCCGCACTGACCCGCGAGGCCGAGTTTATTTCTGGAGCATGCCTGGGCTGGTGCCCCTGGAAAGCCGGCCCGATACCGATGTAACGGCACTGGCGGAGGGATACATTACGGTGACGCCACTGCACTTTGATCTGACCGACTATCGCCGCTTGGAAACTTTACAGCGTGAGCTTGGCGGTTAACTTCGCCAAGCTCCAAGAGCATGCGATTTCTCAACCGTGCTGTGGTGCGTGAATGACCGGGTATGCAGAAGATGAGCGGCGAGCAAGCGGTTCCGCCCCTGGAGCAGACTGGCCATTTGCAGTCGCAGGCATTGCCAGCTGGCGCTGCTGCCCAGCCGATTACCGAATCGATCGGAGAAGAAACCGCTCTGGAATTGGCCGGGTTATGCGAAGCGCTGGGCCTCGC
>BEIM01000428.1 GCA_002898995.1 bacterium HR36 | reverse complement strand
ACAGAAAAGTTTCTCGCACCAGTTGGCTGACGCTGGTAGAAGCCGATATGGCTGGCGGCGCAATCCGTCTGTGGCTGATGTGTCCTAGGTAGCTCATGGCGGACTCCAGATGGGATACGGTTTAGGACGATTATTCCCATAATAGAGCGCAACCAGCGCAGATAGTCGCCCTATAATAATGGCTGCCTTTTTCAACCCTGGCAAGACGCGCCCGGTAGGCAGCCCCTGCCCTATTGGAGTAACGCCTGCCGCCATTTTTGGGATCGCGGCAACGCCAAGCCAGGGAGATATCATCAAGTCCCATGCGCGAGATTTTCCTGACCGTCGTGCTGCTCACGCTCTCTAACATCTTCATGACGTTTGCCTGGTATGGCCATCTCCGCTACAAACAGGCGGCCTTGTGGTCGGCGATCCTGGGCAGCTGGATGATCGCTTTTTTCGAGTATTGCCTGCAGGTACCCGCCAACCGCATCGGCCACGCACGAATGACCGTTGCCCAACTCAAAATCCTCCAGGAAGTCATCACCCTGCTGGTCTTTTCCGCATTCTCGGTGTGGTACTTGCGCGAAGAATTTAAGTGGAACTATCTGGTGGCCTTTCTGCTGGTGATCGCCGCCGTCGCCTTCGTCTTCAAAGATGGGCTGGTACCGTGAGTCGGCTCATTCGGCTGGGTGGAGGCGAAACTGCGGCAGCAAACGTTCCGTCTCCGCGAATGCCTGCTTGCCGACCGGCTTGTTCCACGTAGCCCGCAGGCGCACCAGCCAGGTTTTCTTCTCGTCGGAAGTAGTGAACAAATAAACGACGCCTTGCTGACGCCCCTTAAAATCTGGCCCCTCGTTGAGCACGATGCGATAGCCTGGCCGGGGGGGCTGGGTGGGGACTCTGATCTCGACGGGAGGCTCCACATTTTTCTGCTGGTAAATCGCCTGCAGCGCTTTGAGCTCCTGGTCGCGAGCCTCATCGAGGGTCAATTCCTCAAGAGGGGCAAACGAAAGCGTGGCCTCCACAGTTTCCTTCTCGGCGAGGCGATGGCGCAGGACCAGCGCCGCGTACATCTTGGTCAGCTCTGCTGGGCGTACTTCCCAGTCTTTTGGCGTCTGAAACTCCAGGCCGGAGGGCCTGTGCAAATAGCCCGCCTCGGTCTTGACCAAGCCCGCGGGTAAGCGCACTTCCTGAGCTGGGAAATTGCCGGCCGTCATCAGCTGTAGCAACGACGATGCCATACAGAACCAGGCAGTCGGCTTGCCTATGAGCCGTATCATCTGTCAGCCTCCAGATGCCTAGACCGACCGATAAATATAGTAGCAGCTAATCCGCGAGAGTGGTGCACGTGAGCGGTGCTAGAACCGCCCGGATGCCAAGCTGCTTTCCTGCCGTTCGCGCGACCTTTCCCCGACGGTGTCGAGCTGCACCCTTAGCATAGCGAGGTGGGCGAGCTGAGAAAAGGAGCCCACAACTTCTGCCGATTGCGGAACCAAACGAATCGCCCGCTTCACAGATGCCCTGGGCCACTGACCACAGCAAGTTGCCGAAGCACTATTGGACGGGTTTTATTTTGCCATCACATTGCGCAGGCCTCTCTGCTACTCCAGGCAGCGGTCGTCGCATGCAACCGTTTTATTTTCCAGTTACATTGCGCAGACCTGCCGCGCCGAGCACAGCCAATTCGCCGGCCGATGCCGCGCATGCGTTATCCGCCCAGCCCGCTATCCGGCTAAGCCAAAACGCAGCGGCGCCAAATGGTCCCAGGCCGCTGTCACTCCCCAAAGATTGCCAGAGATTACTCGAAGTTTATCGTGGGGAGCAGAGGGGATAAGAGTAATATAGTATCAGTTCCCGGGCCGCCGTCCACCAAAGACGAAGAGGGATTACCGACGGAGTAAAATGCGGCGAAGATCTTATCGTTCCCCGCACCGAAATTGATAGTCACGGTCGTTGAGACGGACACAGACCCGAAGAGGGAGTCGGCGTTGGTAAACACCGAGTCGTTGCCGGAACCGGTGTCAATGACGAGTTTCTTGGCGGATGAGGAACCCCCGACAGTTTGAATATCCACTGTGTCCCCTCCAGCCCCGCCGTTGATTGTAAGAGTGCCCAGGATAGTTCCGTCGCCAATTGAGATAAAATCGTTACCCGCAGCGCCGTCAATCGTCAAGTTCTTTGCAAAGGTCCCGTTGTCAATGAACAGGAAGTCATTCCCCTGCTCCAGCAACACGGTTACGTTGCCGGAGAAACCCGAATCGGTGAAAGATATTGAATCATCGCCCTGCCGGCCGCGAATCGAAGTCGTCCCGCCAACACCCGCACCATCAAATTCGAGGGTATCGTTGCCCTGACCCAGGTCAATGGTCAAGTTGCCAGAAAGATCGAAGGTGTCAAAGGCGCCAGGGGAGGGCCCAGTGCCGAGGTTGAGGGTGTCGTCCCCCTGGTTCAGCCTGATCACCATGTCAGTGATGCCTGTGAAAGTCGCGCTGGAACTGCCATTCACGGTAGTGTCATCGTTGCCGGTTACAGTGTAACCAGAGGTCGAATCACCCGCGATCGTGATGTCGTTCCCCAGAGCGTCGCCGGTGACAATGAGCGTAGTGCCGACTTGGACGGCAGCTACGTTTCCGGCAGGATTGGTGCGTGATTCCAGAGCCTCGATGCTGAGGCGCACGCTGTGCGGATGCGGCTTGCGACGAAACATGGGGCGTACCTCACTTCGTTGCTTCAGGCCCGCACTCAAGATAGGCTAAGCGGAATCGGGCCAGTTCCACTCAACCTGGAGCGTCTCGCGACACCTAAGGGCCTATGATACCAGCCAAACAATCCTCATGCAAGGAAAAATTGATAAAATCGTGAAAATGGGGGACATTCGGTATCTGAGACAGCCTCTGCGCCTACCGGGCTGTTCGGCAGTTTGGCCGAGGCACAGCCCCGCATGGAGTGGTACGGCGAATTCCGCTTCTACCAACTCCGCATCTATGCGGGCGAGTTCGCCGCCGCAGGCGTCGCCATTCTCGGCACGCCGCTTCCCGCCC
>BEIM01000427.1 GCA_002898995.1 bacterium HR36 | reverse complement strand
CCCAGTAAATCACAAATTCGGCCAACGATGAAATCCACCATGTCGGCAATGGTTTGAGGGCGCGTATAAAAAGCGGGGGAGGCTGGCAGGACAATGGCGCCCGCTTCCGTGCAGCGGACCATGTTGTGCAAGTGGACAAGGTGCAGCGGAGTTTCGCGGGGCACCAGAATAAGGCGGCGGCGTTCCTTCAGGTGCACGTCAGCAGCGCGGTGAATCAAGTTTTGTGACAAACCGTTGGCAATAGCAGCCAGCGTGCCCATGCTGCACGGGCAGATTACCATCCCCGCGGTGGGAAAGGAACCGCTGCTAATGCTCGCAGCCAGGTTGAGATAGTGATGATAATGCAGGCGCTGCCTCTGGTCTGCCGAAGCGGAAGGGAGCATCGCGGCCGCGTCAAAATGGTCGAGATGCACCGAGCGGCCTGTCTCGGTGCGCAAGACCTGGGCTGCCGCCGGGCTGAGCACTAGGTGCACCGTGCGCCCCGCGGCTAAGAGCACCTCGAGTAACCGTACGCCATAAGGCGCACCACTGGCACCCGTAAGTGCGATCACCAGATCATTACTCATCGCTTGCCTCCGCCAGCAAAGCTTCCGTGTGCGGCAAGACAGGACCCACCCCCGCCCAACGCAGCGCTCGCAAGTGCGCCTGCAGAAACGCCCAATCCCTGCTCGTATCCACATCGTACCAGACTGGCAACAGGCCCAGGCGTAAGCCATACGATTCCAACCGTGCCACGGTTTGATTCAACACCTGCGATGATCCCCAGGCAATATCGGCAAAGATGGGCAACCTGCTAGTGTGGTCGCTCGCTGAGTTGAGCGGGTCGGGCACTAGCGAAGACGCCATAGTCTGCGAAATCGAAAGGCGTTCGAGCATAACGATCCAGCGAGCTGACCGCCGGCATCCCAGTAAGTAATACCCGCCATCCACCGCAGGGCCGATCACGACATCCACCTGGCGTAACAATGCGAAAGCCTGGTCCACCCAAGGGAGCGGCAGCGTGGGGCTATCGGTACCGAGAAAAACTATTTCGGAAAACCCAGCCTGCCATTCTTCCAAAAGCAAAGCTTGTAGCCGGGCACCGAGGTCCCCTTCGGTTTGTGCCCGCAGCAAGTAATCAGTGCCTGCGACGGCGGCGAACTGGGTCTGGGCTGCCCCAGGACTGTACGCCAGTACCTTCCGATACGGCAGCACTTGGAATCGCCGTAACGTGTCCCGGAGGAAAGCGTGGGCCAGGGCAAGTGCCTGCTCACTGCCGACTTCCTCCGCCAGTCGGGTTTTGGACTGGCCTGCTTCCGGCCATTTTGCCAGGATGACCAGGCTCTGTGCCATACCGTTGTGTTAGCAAGGGAAACGCGCAAGTAAACAGTTGGGATTGGCGGGAAATGGAACGCCAGCACTTCATGCCTGCTCAGTGTCCGCAGGCCAGGCGTCGAGAAGGCGAACAGTGGCACCGCTCTGAGCCAGCTTCGCCAGCAAGGCTTCTGGAAGACGGCAACGTAGATGAGCGCGGCCATCGGCGAAAGACTGCTGGAGAATTTCACTTTCCGCTGCCAGCAGCGCTAGCAACGCCCCGTTGGCCAGGTCGCATTCGATCTCAGCTTCTGCACGCTGTCGGCAAAACAGCTCGCGCACTGCCGCCTGCAGTCTTTCCAGCCCTTCTCCCGTACGCGCGCTCACGGCCACGGCTTGTGGGTGATGCCGCATCAGCCACAAGAGCTCTGAGCGATCCGCCAGTTTGTCCACTTTATTGAGCACCAGGATGGTCGGCGTGTGCTGGCACTGGAGTTCGTGCAGCACCTTGTTAACGGCACGAATGTGTTCTTCAGCCAGCGGATTGCTCGCATCCACCACATGGAGCAGCAGCCGCGCCTGCCGAGCTTCCTCCAGCGTTGCCTTAAACGAGGCCACCAGATGATGAGGCAAATCGCGGATGAAACCAACGGTGTCGCTGAGCAGCACCCGCCCCAGGCCTGGTATCCACCATTGCCGAGTTCGCGTATCCAGCGTGGAAAAGAGGCGATCCTCCACACGCACGTCGGCTCCCGTAAGCGCATTCATCAGCGTGCTCTTGCCGGCATTTGTGTAACCCACCAGCGACACAGTGTATTCCTGACGCCGCGCCGCCACCACGCGCTGTTTGCGGGCTGCGACCAGCTGCAGCCGACGTTTCAAGTCGCGGATGCGTTGGGCTACCAGCCGGCGATCCTCTTCCAACTGCGTTTCTCCAGGGCCACGTAATCCGATACCGCCACGAATCCGTGACAAATGCTTCCACAGGTTTTTCAAGCGCGGCAGACTGTACTCCAGCTGCGCTAACTCCACCTGCAGACGCGCCTCCACAGTCCGAGCGCGCGTGGCGAATATGTCCAGAATCAACTCACTGCGATCCAGCACTTTCACCTGCAGGGCTTTTTCCAGGTTCCGGGTCTGGGCCGGCGTCAGATCGTTGTCGAAAATCACCACATCCGCATCGTGCGTGCGACACAGCTCGGCCAGTTCCTGAACCTTACCCTGGCCGATGTAAGTGGCCGGCTCTATCCGCTGCCGTTTCTGCAACAATCGGCCGACCACGACTGCGCCTGCGCTTTCGGCCAGACCCTGCAACTCTTCTAACGGATCGTCGCCGATCCAGGGACGCTCCGGCAAACTCACGCTCACCAGAATGGCCCGTTCGTGCCGGACGGTTAATTCCTCGCGTGGGTTGGCTGTCTTCACTTGCTTTCTGGCTAGCCTCACTTTCTGCTTCGCGCCATCTGGCGCCTCGGCTATTCGGGCACTCCCGAGGTTCGCACCACCCGAGTTCCGCTTACTCCCAGCCTGCGGCAATCATTCCTGCGACATCCCTGTCTCCATCTATCGGAATTTTAACTCGCCCACCTTTTCCGGACAATGCGCTGCCCATTGCCCTGGCGGAACGGAAACCAAACCGAAACACGGGGAACAGGATGGCTGCCAAGATGGCGATTATCGCAATCACCACCAGCAGCTCAATGAGCGTAAACCCTGCTCCCAACCGAGATGCGGCACGA
>BEIM01000426.1 GCA_002898995.1 bacterium HR36 | reverse complement strand
TGCTGGTCGCTGTAGTGGTTGACCAGTACCTGCGTCTTGTACATGAGCCGACGAAATGCCGCGCTGTGAATGATGCGATCCCGGTCGCGTTGATATAGGGTACGGTAGGGATGCTCGGGTTCCTCATGCAGCCGGCCCCGGCTCAGCCGCGTCCGCATAGCATACGGAGCCAAAAAACGCTCCTCCCACTCGAGTGCATCCAGACTGCCCCACGCGCTGGGTTGAGACCCACCGCTGCTAATTCCACCCGGCGTCGTGGCCGTGTCCAAGTCGGAACAAGGCAGACTTACGCACACCGCTCCCGATTCCGCTTCGTTGATCGGCATCAAGCTTTTTCACCTCGCAGATACGCAGTCAACAAATCATACAGGGCTTCGAGCGATTGGACGATGACTTTGACTTCGGCCAGCACGGGCATGAAGTTGGTATCACCTTCCCAGCGTGGCACAATATGCCAGTGAAGGTGGCCTGGCAGTCCCGCACCCGCCACTTTGCCGAGATTGATTCCGATGTTGAAGCCGTCAGGCCTCATTAGTTGCTGCAGCGCTGTGACCATGCGGCTAAGCGTTTGTTGCGTGTCGAGAATTTCTTCCTCCGTCAGTTCCGCCAGGCTGGCCTTGTGAGCTTGCGGGGCAACTAACAGGTGGCCATTGTTGTAAGGATAGCGATTGAGCACCACCACGCTGTGTGGAGTTCGCAGAGCAATGAGATTGCGGCGATCTTCACGCTGCGCCAAGCCCGCGCAAAGGAAACATTCGGACGGGTTTTGGCGGTCTTGCACTACATACGCTAGCCGCCACGGTGCCCACAAGTTTCTCCACACCGGCGCATCCTCGTGCTCAGCTTCCCAAGGCGGTATACTGGCGGACATCGCTTCCACCATCTAACTCAGCAAAAGGCGCTCGGGGCTATCTGTGTGATTTTACGGAGTGGAAGGGCGAGATTCCCGCAGCCTGGTGCAGGCGAAGACCCAGGTGTGCAGCCGACGACGCAAATAGATGCCGTCGGGCAGTTCCATGGCATGGCCGGGACTGCGGAGAAATTCCGCCAGCCGCCGCCAATGCCGGGCGGTCATCTTTCTGCTCGGCCAACCTTCTCGCTCCCAGAGCACCCGCAGCGCCTGGCGGAGCAAGACGGGGTCGGCCTGGCGAACCTTTTCGGCATCCAGCACCACGTTCGTATCCAGCCGAGGCAACTCCAATGTTTGCAAAAGCGCATACGCCTGACGTTCGAACCAATCGTAGTATTCTTCGACCTGAGCGGCTAAGGTGCACAGGTGTTCTACTATCTGCGGGTTATATTCACGCTGCAGCAGGGGCAAGAGTTGCCAGCGAATGCGATTGCGAGTGCGGCGTAGGTCGAGATTGCTGCTATCCTGGCGGGCGGAGATACCGCGAGCGCGCAAAAAAGCCTCTACCGCGTCGCGCTTGACCGACAAGAGCGGACGAAGCAGGCAAACGTTTTGGTCCAGTCGGCGACACGAGGCAATCCCCCGCAATCCGCGCAAACCGCAGCCCCGCAGCAGCCGAAAAAGCACAGTCTCCGCCTGATCATTGGCGGTGTGTCCTGTCGCCAGCCACGCAATCTGCCGGTCTCGCGCCGTTTCTGCTAACCAGGCATAACGCTGACGGCGGGCAACGCTTTCCAGATTGTCTTTGCTGGCACGTGCCAGTTCACCAATGTAGCGCCGCTCCACACAAAGGCTCACTCCCAGTTGCTCGCAAAGCGAACGCACGAACTGCTCATCGGCATCGCTTTCTGCGCCACGCAACTGGTGATTGAGATGGGCAGCGTGAACGTGGGTACTACCGAGAACCTCTACGCACGCCAGCAGCAGCGCCGTGCTATCTGGCCCGCCTGACACCGCCACCAGCACTGGCCCAGTACCGACGGAGTACCTGACCAGGTACTGACGCACCACCCCCGCAACGTCCTGTTCTTGTTCGGGTTGGACCGCTTTTGGCATGGCGTGGATCCGTTAAAGCGAAGGTGGCCTCCTGGCTGCCATCACCGACCCCAACAATGAAGGCGTTGGCGAGCGGCCTCGCCAACCCGCAGACTGGCTAGGGTGGCAAGCTTGACCCGTTCCAGATGCTGTTTATCCACCGCAGGCAGCCAGTTAAGTAGATCAGCCTGGGGGATCGGCTTTGGCGTCGGCTTAACCGGTGATGAAGTTGCGGTCGCCCCGCTCTGCGGGCTGGACAATTGTTCTGGCACGCCAGGTTCGCGCTGTGCGGGATTCTGGAAGGGGGCTGGCGTGCTGGGGACTGCTGGTTCTGGAATATCGGTGGGCTTGGTCTGGTTTGCTAGCAGTTGCTCCCAGCGCTGACGTGTCGCCTCGACGTCGAGCTGGTGGAAAACAACGGCGACATGGCCTTCCTCACCTACGTTTGCGCTGGCCTCGACATGATGCAAGTAGATTTCGTACCTGAAGACTGCGGTAAATCCGGCAGGCAACGGCAAGGGTTGCCCCTGCGCATCTCGCGGTATTTCCTTTGGAGCGAGCCGGACCCACAACCGGTAACGCACGCTGCGATTGGCTTCTAAAAGTTGTGAGCTTTCCCAGTCCCGGCGCGGCTCCAATACCTGCGGCTCATCGCTGACTTGTTCCAGTCCCCCGCTGTCGGCTTGTAAATCCCCCACAATACGCTGCAGCAGGATGTCGGGCACCGGTATCTGTTTGCTCGGAATAAATCCGACGTATGCTTCGAGCACTGGCAGCTTGCCGGGAGTGGTTTGCCAGGGAAAGCGAGCCAGGCCGTGAATGGGGCTTTGCGGCGCGGGAGTCGGTTGGATTTCGCGTGGCAGGCGGAGATAAACAGGGAGGGTGGCCTGCGGCAGATGCACGGGTTCGCCCAGGAGAGCATCTTCCTCGTCGTATTTCTGGAGGCGCTCCCTGGTTCGGTTGACGCGGGCGTTATATTCGTCCACTCCGCACCCCACCATGGCCGCTACCAGCGCCGTCCACACAGTTATTCGCCAGCATACGCGTGCTCGTTCGTTCTTTGGCTGAAGCATGACCACCCCTCGCCTGCAGT
>BEIM01000425.1 GCA_002898995.1 bacterium HR36 | reverse complement strand
GAATCGGGGCAACCTCGGGGGCAATCTTGAGCATATAAGCGAGCAAGCGCCAAGGGAGATTTCCTTTGCTGGCAAGCTTGCCTGGCGGTGAATTGCGCAACCGATGGAAATCGCCTTCCGTCCAATAAACCTGGTGTTCGCGGCGGCTAGGCTTTTTGCGTTTGAGCTCCTTTTTGAGTTTGAGCAAGACAGGGTCTTTGGTGTCTTCGGGAATCGCCTCGTATTTTTCGCGCCAGCGGTGGATGCGGACATCGTCCTCGTGAGCCAGGGCGAAGACGTAACCATGGGTGTCAAATTGTGGGCGTCCTGCCCGGCCGAAAATCTGATGGGCGGTGCTGGCGTCAATCAGTTTCTGTTTGCCTGGAGGCCCTTTGACCAGTGTGCTCAAGACGACGCTTCGCGCCGGGAGGTTGATGCCTGCAGATAGTGTTTCCGTGCACACGACCACTGCCAGCAATTTGCGCTCGAAGAAGTCCCCAACCACGCGGCGATATTTGGGCAGAAGTCCGGCGTGATGCACGCCTACACCCCGGCGGAGCATCTGCTTGAGTTTTGGGCCGACACCATGTTTCCAATCGAGCTTGTCCACTTCGGCATGGACCTGGCGGCGCGTCTCCTCGTCCAGCAAGGGCAGCCCCTTGAGCTGTTCGGCGATGCTCCAGCATTCCTCACGGTTGAAACAGAAGACGAGTGCAGGCGTCTTCCGCGTCGCCGGCGAACCTTGGGCCATCCACTGCACATGCTCGGTGAGGAACTGGTCGGGGACGTATTGATAAGTGAGCGGGACACGGCGTTCTTGGCTTTCCACTAATTCGAGCTTGCGGCCATGACAGCGATGCAGCCAATTCAAGAACTCGGCGGCGTTGCCCACAGTGGCAGAAAGCAACAGCAAGCGGACGTGCGACGGCAGCAGAGCCAGCGTGAGCTCCCAAACCACCCCGCGCTCCGGATCATTGAAGCTATGAAATTCGTCCATGACCACAGTGGACACCCGGGAAAAATCGAAGCCGCGTGGTTGTAACAGACGGTTCAGCAAGATTTCGGCTACCACGACCAAAATACGGGCTTGCGGATTGACACGGCGATTTCCTGTAACCAACCCCACGTCTTCGGACGAAAAGCCCCACTTTTGTGCGAGATAGCGGAGCTCATCGAATTTTTGCTCGGTTAGGGCGATCAGAGGCGTGGTGTAATAGGCAGTGGTTCCGCAGTGCAGGGCCTCGAACAAGGCGGCGTGGGCAATCACTGTCTTGCCCATGCCTGTCGGCGCGCAGACCAGTACGCCCTGATCCGATGCAAACCACGCTAATAATGCCTCCTCCTGCACCGGATACAAGGAGAAAGGCAGTTGCTCCAGGAACCGCTCGTAAATCGCATCACGAGTCAAGACATCGGGCGGCATTTTCGTATTTTACATGCGCAGACCTTAATCAGCAGGCACGACCGAGAGCGGCAGGCGCAAGCCCGCCGGGCTTGGTCAGCCAGGTGTTTGGCATGGCCAAATATCTTATTCTCGGCCGCACGGGTCAACTGGGACAAGCCTTTGCACAACGGCTGGGGGGCGAAGCCGTTGCTCTGAGTCGTGCGGAATTGGATTTGGCTGCGGGCGGCCTAGCGACTGAGGTTTTGGCAGCGTATCGCCCGCAAGTGGTGCTCAACTGCGCCGCCTACAACCACGTGGATCAGGCCGAACAGGAACCGCAACAAGCCTTCGCGGTCAATGCACTGGGTGTGCGTGAGCTAGCACGGGCGTGCGAGAAACGGGGCGTCTTTTTGGTGCACTTCAGCACGGATTACGTCTTTGGTTTGGAAACGGGGCGGCGCCATCCCTATACAGAAAACGACCAACCTGGCCCCGTGAATGTGTACGGTGTCAGCAAACTGGCGGGCGAGTATTTTGTGCGAAGTATTACGCCGTATCACCTCATAGTGCGGACGTGTGGCCTATATGGCCGCCCGGGACAGGGCGGTAAAAGGACCAATTTCGTCGAGCTGATCTTGCACCAGGCGGCTACCACGCCCATACTACACGTGGTGGCCGACCAAGTTTGTTCCCCGACTTGTGTTCCAGATTTAGTGGATGCAGTGCTGCAATGCTTAGAGCGCGGACTAACGGGCCTGGTACATCTGGCAAATGAGGGCGCGGTTTCCTGGTACGAGTTTGCCCAAGGGATTCTCCAGGTCGCCAGGCTTAGTGTGGAGTTAAGACCGATAAGTTGGCGCGATCGGCCATCTCTGGCTCGGCGACCTGAGTACAGTGCCCTGGCCAGCATGCGCCAAGATGCGCCGCGCCTGCGCTACTGGCAATTTGCTTTGCAGGATTACTTAGCCACGCGCGCAGCGGCGGGGTGGCACAGCTAAGAAAGGAGGACCCTATGATCTGGCTCCTTAGCGGAATACTGATGGCCTCTGCGGGGGCGGAGCCGAAACCAACGCAGGCGCAGCTTCTCGAAGTGCGGAAGATTTGGGATGCTGCTCCCCATAACGCGTTCACTGACTTGATTCGTTATAAAGGGGAATGGTTTTGCTGCTTTCGCGAAGGCAAAGGCCACGCCGGCGATCCGGGACGCATACGCATTCTCGTCTCGACTGATACTAAACATTGGCAATCCGTCGCTTTGTTAGAACGTGAAAATGAGGACTATCGCGACCCGAAACTAAGCATTACCCCCGATGGCCGACTCATGTTGTTGGCCGCATCCGCGGTGCCGGCAACCCGCAATCCACTCACCGACCATTATAGTTTCGTTTGTTTTTCCTCAGATGGACGGAAATGGACCGAGCCTCGGCGTGTGGTAGAGAGTTGGCAGTGGTTGTGGCGAGTAACCTGGAAAGAGGGCGAGGGATACGGAGTAGCCTACCGTTGGCACCCGCAGGACAAGCAACGGCGATATAGCGCGATGCTCTATCGCACTAGAGATGGGCTGCGGTACACGAAGGTAACGGAGTTTACTCCCCCTAGCTGCACGGAAGCCACACTGCGGTTCGATGGAGAGACGCTGTACTGCTTGCAGCGACGCGACGGCCGACCGAACAGCGCTTT
>BEIM01000424.1 GCA_002898995.1 bacterium HR36 | reverse complement strand
TGGACAAATTGCTCTAGAGTCTTATTTTCCACGGCGATACCAAACGGCCGATGGCCTAACGCCTTTAGTTCCTCGAAACAAGCAAGACGAATGTCTATACATTCGCCGCGGACACCGAGCTCTTTCATTAGTGCTAGGGCATTGTGGAGCGTACGCTGTGTAGTTCCGAAACCTGGGAGAGTATAAGCATGAACGTGCGAACGGGAAAGCCCTAAACGGTCAGCGGTGCGGCAGCATACCAGCAGTGCCAGAGTGGAATCCAAACCCCCCGAGATTCCGATCACCATAGGAGGTTTTCCGATACTTTGCAATCGCTGGGCCAGGCCGGCTACCTGAATACTGAATATTTCCCGACAACGTTCGGCCAACTCTGCAGTTGCCTGTGGCACGAAAGGATGACCTTCCACGTCGCGCAACAGTTTCCTGGTGCCGTGCCCCGACAGCGCTGACAAGGAAAAGTCAATCACCCGCCAGCACCCATCTTGCGGTCTGGCCTGCAGATGAGCAAAGCCGAAGCTATTAGTCCTTTGCCGCTCCAGAACTAGGCGTTCGACATCTAAGTCGGTGATAATCAGGCACCCGCATGGCTGAAAGCGTTCGCTTTCGGCGAGCAAATGACCGTTTTCCGCAACCATAGCATGACCGCCATAAACTAAGTCCGTGGAAGATTCACCGTTGCCGCAGGAAACATAGATATAACCCGCAACACATCGGCCGGATTGGCTCAGCACCAGCTGCCGCCGCCACCAGGCTTTGCCCAGCACCTCGTTGGAAGCAGAGGCATTCACCAGCACACTAGCCCCAGCTAATGCCGCGTAACTACTGGGAGGTATCGGCACCCAGAGGTCTTCGCAAATTTCCACCGCCGTCTGCCAGGCAGGAAATTCCTGGCAGCGAAACAGGAGCCGCGTTCCGAAAGGTACCACTTGGCCGGCGTAACGAATGCTATCGCAGGAAGCCTGCCAAGCTGAGGCGAACCAGCGGCATTCATAAAACTCCTTGTAGTTTGGCAAGTAGGTTTTGGGTACGCAACCCAGAATCCGCCCTTGATGGAGAACCAACACGCAGTTATATAGCCCATCTCCTACTCGCACGGGTGCGCCCACGAGAAGAAGGCCGGCGAATATCTCCGCGGAGCGCCTGGCCAGCTGGGCGACTGCTTCTTCAGCACTCTGCAAAAGGGATTCGGTGTGGAACAAGTCTGCACAGGTGTAACCGGTAATGGCCAGTTCAGGAAAGGCGAGCAATTCCGCCTGTCGGGATTGCGCTTGTTCCAGCCAATGCAAGATTTCCACTAGGTTAGCTTGACAGTCAGCCACGTGAACGCGAGGGACGGCGGCAGCTACTCGCACAAAACCATACGCCGGCATGCGCTTTTCCCCAAGTTGCCCTTTCCTTGGCTGCCTCGCCGAGCTGGCGACTAGCTTGGTCTCACAAGACGAAGGCTAGTGTCCGGGCTCCGCCATCGCCTATTTTAGGGATCGCGCTTGGCTGAAGCTGATGGCCAGCTTGGCTAACTCACGCAGCTGTTTACCCAGCACATAGTAGTGCCTGCGCAGAAAGGCGCGTTGCAATTCGTCATAGTAGCGGTCGTAGGCGGACTGTTGATTCTGTGCCGCACCTGGCATGGCGGATTGCTGCTTCTGGGAAAGGTAGGTGTGCCATCGAGCGTACCAGCCTGGTTCTGTCATCGTTTGCTCCTGATTTCGGGTAGCTCGGCTATCTTCGGGGAAAATGGCGTCTGAGTAGATAGCAACGGCCGTGCCACAACCAGCCGAAGGCGATCTCCAAAACTTTGGAGGTCCAAAAGAGTGCTTCGGAATCGGCCGCACAACCAGCCGAAGGTGATCTCCAGAAACCCGGGTCGTGGGCAGGACACTGTCGCCATGCTGGGTACATATGCTCGGCTTGGTCGGCTATTGCAGCGGGCTACGGCCGTTAGGAAATCGGTTGCCACTCCATCATGCCTGATGCCACACTGCCCATTTGCCTTTCAAATTTGAAAAAATTACCAGTTCAGTTGCACTCGGCTGGTAAGTTATGCAGAATCGTTAGCGCCAGCGCTCGCAGGTGCGGGCTTAGGTTCAGGTCGTTTGAAAGGAGAGCGCGATTGGGGAGAAAATGCGGGATCGTCTTGTAGCGCCGAGCAAACAACGGAAGGAAATGCCCGATATGCGGAATGACGAAGTGAGCAGCGCGTCAGGAAGTAGCGAATAGGGAATGAGCGGTGGCTGTGAGTATGCTAGCCTGTCTGGTGTGGGAAGCGGAGCCGGCAAGAGTTGTTGATTCCTAGAGGCAGGCGGCTTACGATACTACAGTGAGTCATCCGTGTCCGGGATGCACCCAGTCGTGGTAGGAGCACGGGGGGTGCCCTGGAGATTACCAACATTTGCCTCGAGCGGACTCTAGCAAGAGCAAGGGTCGCCGAGAGCCACCTGCCGGTAACACCGAACCGGGAGGAAAATGTCTGACGTCCGGCAAGGGCGTCGGTCTGAGGACGAGCGAGGGGATGATAGGGATCGGCGAAGGTTGCTGGTATGCGACAGTGTGGGTGCTGGTGGCCAGCCTGGGGGGCTTCGCTCTGGCGTCCCAGGATGGATTGCTTCCGAGCGAGCCGCTCCAAAGCTTCGATATCCCCGTCGTAGCCAGAATTGCTAGCGTAGCGGCGGCGCACCCTCTGGGGGCAAGCGAACTAGATTTGGCGCCCTTACTGGCTCGCAACTACCAGAACCGACAATGGTTCGAAGCATTTTCCGGCAAACTGGCATACGACCGCCGGGCTTGTGGGAGGCCGAGTTGCTCTACCGCGCGCGTGTCAGCGAGTTCCCCAGGCGCGCACCAGAACACCTTCAGAGAAAGTGTGCTTGTATTGCGCTATTTCCCCCGTCGCTGAGCCATCTCCACCCGCGTGACGGGTTGCCGCTGGTGAGCGTCCCGGCGTGGCCTTGCCGGGAGGTCTAACCTTGACTTGGGTGATAGCTGCAGTTGTGGGCATTGTGGGATGGGCGTTGGGCTATGGCTTGACTCGTGCGCTCGACCGCCT
>BEIM01000423.1 GCA_002898995.1 bacterium HR36 | reverse complement strand
AACCAAGCCTAAGGCGGTAGCCTCGTTGCCCGTGATCTTACGGTAGCGGCCTGGGGCAATTTTGGCTTTGGGCACGCGATACTGTACGGGTAACTCTTCCAGGGTTTCCCCGTAACTGTAACCGGCCTTGAGAGCGCGAGTATTGGCTTCCATCACCGCCGGGTTCCGCGCGAATTTTTCCCGGATCCATCGCAAAGTCGGCTCCAGCGGGCGTTCGTACAACCAGTAAACCAATCCCAATACGAAAAAATTTCGGCAGCGATCCACTTCACGCGGGCTAAGTTTCAGATCGCTCAGGGCTTCGCGATTCAGTTTGGTGATCGGGATTGCGATGACGCGATATTTCTTGAGGCTGCCGTCTTCTAAAGGATTGGTCTTATAACCCGCCTTGTGCAAATCGCTGGTGGTGAAGGCGTCAGAATTGGCAATTAGAATTCCGCCTTCCTCGAGGTCTTTAATGTTGGTTTTCAAAGCGGCTGGGTTCATAACCACCAAGGCGTTAACCCGATCGCCAGGGGTGTAAATGTCGTAGCTGCTAAAATGAATCTGATAACCGCTAACGCCTGCTAACGAACCGGCGGGGGCGCGGATTTCTGCGGGGAAGTCTGGCAGGGTACTGATATCGTTGCCGAAAACCGCCGAGGCATTGCTGAATTGAGTCCCCGCCAATTGCATACCGTCTCCAGAGTCGCCGGCAAAGCGTACAACGACTTCCGCTCGTTCCTCGATCCGTCGCTGCTTGGTCGGGCTCGCCTTCTCGGCTGCTTCCACAGTGGCACTCATTTTTCCAGACTCCTTAGTTTCACGCCACCTCTGGCAGGTGGCGATCTCGGTTAGTCTCTCCAAATAATCCTACGCGGTGGCATTCAATGACATGAGTGTGCAGACCCCAGACACAGCTCGGTTCATTCAGCCTCCGTATTCCTGTTGCACCTGGTGCGGGTCCGGGGGCTGATTGTAAACAAGATCGGGCATATGTTCGGCAATATAACGCAAAATCCGTTTGATAGAGAGCACGGCCACTGGAACTTGAGCCTCGTTGACGACTGGCAAGTGCCGGTAACCTCCCTGCTGCATACGCCGCAACGCCATCCCCACCGTTTCTGAGTCACGAACGTAGACGGGCTGGGGCGTCATGCACTCTCGCAGGGTAATGCTAAGCGGCTTTCCGGCAGCCAGTACCCGCCGCACCAAATCGCGTTCGGTGAAAATCCCGGCGATACGATTTTCCTCGCAAATAATGACACAGCCAGTGCGACTCTCCTGCATGCGCCGCACTGCTTCACGTACAGTGTCATTGGGGCGCAAAAGCAAGGGTTTCTGCAGGTCGGTCAACTGGCCGACTTTTTCCCGTTGCAGGTTACGTTGCAGTAACGGCATAGCTCCGCTCTTCTCGCAACCCCATCGGCTTCGGTCGCTGGCAGTTGTTTTATCAAGGATACCACACCCAGCCTAGTTCACGGCTGAGTTGCGGCACCGCCTGTGGGTTTTCGCTAGCCGTATTTTACCCCGGCATGTCTAGCAGGTATCCCTAGTACGGAGACTATATGAGTTTCAGCCCGCAAAGTAAGTGCAGGGCTCACGAATTTTTCGTGCTGCGCCGGCGACACGAACGGAATGACTGGTTGGCCTTCCACTGTACAGCGGCGTTTGCTAAAGTCCCGCCACTTGCCAGTCAGAGAAAGGAGGATTATTCCGTATGCGACTTCGACTGTGTTGGCTTGCTTTGTTGATAGGGTGTCTTAGCGCAGCAGCGTGGGGCGATGGGCTTCCTTACGCGTGTAGTGGCGACACCTGAGGGCCGGTCTCTTCCACGATCGGCCGGGCGCCGATCTTGCCTACGCCAATTCCGTCGCGTCCGAGCACGCACCCTCCATCCGCATCGCCGAGGGCAGTCGTGTTGCCTCCCAACCACGCTCCGCAAACGCCCAATAACGCCTCCTCGCGGCAAGGCCCTTATCTTCCGCCCATGCCTGAACTCTGGCCATCCCAGTCTATCGTACCCGGATCTCGGACAAGCCCCCGTGGCTCTCATCCTCTCGCAACACCTCGGCAACCTGGGCTTGCTCCCGCGCCCCAGTACCAGTCACCGCCCACCGCAAATCCAGCAAACTCCACCCGGCCGCATGCCCATTCCTCTTCCCTTTCCTCAAACCCAAAAGGTCACCTTGTTGCTCCAGCTGATTCGTCTTCGCGGCAGCAACCCGCGACCACGATTCGTGGCCGTCTGGATGAGGGAACCTCTGTGGGCACAAGGTCCATTTCGCTCCCACCACCAGAAGCCCTAGGCTTGCTTCCCAGGGACATGCCGAATCAGACGCCGGAGGAGCGGCCCAATCAGAACTCGGCTGCCGCCAGCTCCCATCACCAGGCTTGCGGCGAATCAGGGGGCAATAACCTGCGAGCTGCTGAATCGCTCTTTAACCAAGGAGAAACGACGCCTGGCGCTCCCAAATCGCCTGCTAACAAAAACGGCGTCTGCCCTGCAGGATTGGATTGGTCGGCCGTAAAACAGTGCTGCGAACAACTCGGGGCCACGTCTTATCGCCTGGAGAGATTAGAAGATGGTCGTTGGCGATTTACCTGCGCATTGCCAGGCCAATTCGAACATCTCCAACGCGAGGTGGAAGCTATCGCTGACTCTGAAGGTGCTGCCGTATCTGCTGTGCTGGACCACCTGATGCGAAATCGCTCCTCGCCTGGAACGCACTGAACCGCGAAGATGGCGGGAGGCAGGCCTCAGTCTGATCCGATGGGCGAATCTTCGTGAGCCACCTGACCGCCCTTAGGACGTGTGCGCGCAAGCAATGAGGCGGCAATTGTCCTGCGGAGGCAACACTTCGCCAACAACCGCAGCCAGGCAGCCGTCCTTTTGCAAACGGTCTGTCAGTTCATCCAGACGTTCTGGTGCGACGGCGATGAGCAGGCCTCCTGAAGTCTGCGCGTCATAAAAAACTTCCAGACGGACGGGGTCAGGCTTACCTTCCACGCGCAAGCCAGGCTCGACGAAGGTGCGATTGGTTTTGCTGGCGCGAGTGAAAAACTTGC
>BEIM01000422.1 GCA_002898995.1 bacterium HR36 | reverse complement strand
CAGCACTTTTATCTGTGAAACAATCGCATAATTCGCCGGTCATAGTAACAACCACGTGAGCGACAGGGCCGAAACCTGCCTTAAGCGTCTCAAGCTGGCGGGGAAGTTGTGCGGGGTCGCGCCATAAAGCAAAGGGGATGCTGCGGGCCTGGCCGGTCAGTGTAGCTGCTTTCAGATTCGCTCCGCCGATGTCCAAGCCCAAAATCTGAGCTTGTTCGACGCTCGGATTGCCAGTTCCCAGCCTCGGAGGCACGGTTGCACTTTGTTCGGCCATTTCCTATCACAGTTATCACGGAGCCTTGAATGCATCCAGAACATTTCCTATTCACGGGTACAGAGGGAGGGCACATGAGTCAGTCCCCGGGCCAGTTAAACAGTGGCGGCGACGCCGCGTGCGAATTGCCGCGTGGCAACCCACCAGAAGAACAAATCCGACGACTGCTGGGCGAGATTCGCAGCGTGGCAATTGTGGGCATCTCAGATAAACCCGAGCGGGACAGTTACCGTGTAGCAGCATACTTGCAACGCCAGGGATATTACATTTTGCCTGTGAACCCAAACGTCTCGGAGGTGCTCGGGGAAAAGGCGTATCGGCAACTGACCGAACTCCCCGAAAAGCCCGATGCTGTGGTAGTATTCCGTCGGCCGGACGCGGTGCCGGAAATTGTCGAGCAGGCCCGACAAGTGGGGGCGAAAATTTTGTGGTTGCAGTTGGGAATCGTGAACAATGCGGCTGCGGATAAGGCGCGAGCGGCAGGGATGATCGTGGTACAAAACCGCTGTATCATGCAGGATCACTTACGGCTGCAAACCGCTCTTCCTGATCCGTGAGTGGTACAATGACAATAGAGAACCCTAAGAGCGACAAATTGGCCGAGAATCATGAGCGCGGAACGCATGGCCTATCTGGTGGTGAAAAGGCACGATGGTTTGGGGATGGTTTATCCCCTGAAGCCCCCTCACCATTACCAGATTGGGCGGGCCAAGAACAACGAGATAGTTGTCGCCGATGATCTCTGCAGCCGCCAGCATGCCGAGGTTTATTACGAAGATGGGCATTGGTGCGTTCGGGATTGCGGGAGTTTGAATGGAACACGTATCAACGGTAAGCTCATTCGTACAGAATGCCAACTGGCGCCGAACGACGAGCTGCAGATTGGCCGCACCGTGCTGGTTTTCGTCGAGCGGTTGGATCAGTTGGAGCAGACGCGGGAACTACCCGTGGCCGACGAAGAGGGGCAGCTCACCATCCGCAAACGCCTCGGCCGGACCCGTTATGAGTTGACCGACCTGCCCGACATAGTCAGTCAAGAAACTACCGAATCTACCGGGCTGCTAAATCGCCAGCGGATGAGTCGCGATTTGTCGCTGTTATATCGGTTGGCGTTGGAGATGGGATCGGCCACTACCGAAAAGGAATTGGCCCGGGTTGTGCTGAACGGTTTGCTGGAGGCCACAGTGGCGGATGTCGCGGCACTGTATCAGGTTAGCGAAAACCAATTTCTTTTGTTTGCCCAACAGGAACGCGGGGTGCTTTCTCAATCTCCCACTCTCCCGGAATTCCTCCTCGAGGAAGTGGTGAAGAGCCGAGAAGCCATTTTCGCCGAGCACCCTCGGCGGCTGCAACTGTGGGCATCGCAGACCGGAGGTTTGGCGCCGCCACGTAGACTGCAAGGGACGATCGCGGCGGTTATCTGTGCTCCAGTGGTCGTGCACGACCGAGTCGAGTTAGTGCTCATGATTTGTTGTTTGGATTCGTTCAAAGCGTTTACTAGCGAAGACCTGGAATTGACGGTAGCCATTGCGCGGCAATTAGCAGTGGCTTGGCAGACTGTCTCCAGGCAGCAAGAGCTCAGCGAAGAAAACCAACGCCTGCGGGCCCAGGTGTTTCAGGAAGTGCGGCTGATTGGAGAAAGTCTCGCCATTCAAGAAGTGAAGCGGAAGATTCAGGTAGCGGCGCAATCCGACAGCACCGTCTTGATCCGGGGCGAGACGGGCGCAGGCAAGGAGTTGGTGGCGCGCGCCATTCACCTGTGTAGCCCCCGCGCGGGGAAACCTTTTGTGTGTCTAAATTGCGCGGCCTTAGCTGAGTCGCTTTTGGAAAGCGAGTTGTTCGGCCACGAAAAAGGCGCTTTTACGGGAGCTACGGAGCGCAAGATCGGGAAGTTCGAGGCGGCGCACCAGGGCACGATCTTCCTGGACGAAATTGGTGAGTTGACGCCCAGTGCCCAGGCAAAGCTGTTGCGGATTCTGGAAGGGCATCCCTTTGAACGCGTCGGCGGCTCACAACCCATTCGTGTCAACGTTCGCGTTGTCGCTGCTACCAACCGTTCTTTAGAAGAGGCGATTCAGTCCGGGCGGTTCCGCCTTGACCTTTATTATAGGTTGCAGGTGATCGAGATTTTTGTGCCGCCTCTTCGCGAACG
Source organism: bacterium HR36 (assembly GCA_002898995.1). Classification (GTDB taxonomy): domain Bacteria; phylum Planctomycetota; class Planctomycetia; order Gemmatales; family HRBIN36; genus HRBIN36. Next base: position 646 of record BEIM01000422.1, on the reverse strand, counting down.
CCAAGAAGATATTCCTATGCTGGCGGAGTTCTTCTTGCATCAATTCGCGGCTCAAACTGGGCGGCGAATCCGCGGTTTTACCCCGGCGGCGATGAAAAAGCTACTCGAACATCGCTGGCCTGGCAACGTCCGGGAGCTGCGCAATGTTATTGAACGAGCAGTGGTACTTAGTTCGCGCCAGGTTCTTGATGCCGATGACATTTGGCTGGCTCCTGTCCAACCCGAAGGATCACCCGACTCGCCGACCGCTTCTGTTTACCAACCTTTCTCCTTGGAAGAATTGGAAAAGCGGCATATCCTCGCCACCCTCGAGCACACCAAGTGGAACAAAAGCCAGGCCGCTCGCATTCTTGGTATCGAGCGCTCCACCCTCGACCGCAAGATCCACGCTTACGGTCTGCAAAAGGAGCCTATGTGATCGGCGGAAGCGGCGGTAAGTCCTCGAAGGGCAAACTGCGCAAATACGCGAAATACAACTCCAAATACGATCGCCTTTCTGGATTTTCCAAGCCGAGTCGGTGAGCGAGGTGTTCCAGGGCGGTGCGAGCGCGATTTAAGTCCTTTTCGCTGGCATGAGTCTCCAGCTCCACGAATGTCCCCAAATGCTGCACATTGTCCAACGACACTTTCACCACATAATCTTTCC
>BEIM01000421.1 GCA_002898995.1 bacterium HR36 | reverse complement strand
GTTCTCCACAGCCGCAAAGGCTCGGGCTTCACCTGAGTTGCCGTTCGTTGAACGGCGTGTCCGTCGGCTAGTCGGGTATTTGGGGCCATTCTGTCAGCTTGCGGCCCGCTTCTTGTCCCTGCGAATGCCACTGACCAATAGCCTGTGCGGCACTTCGTGCCTTTGCGTGGCAACCAGACCCAACCCTTTCGACAATTCCTTGCAGCTGCAAACTTAAAGAGCATCAGAGGCGGTCTCTGATGCGCTTTCGCATCAACCTTACTCCATAGGAGGCTCTGCTATGCGGCGCTTTGCACTACTCCTCGCTTGGCTGTCCAGCATCGCCCTGGTAGCCCAAGCCGGCCAATTCAACAAGAAGCTCAACATCGGCGATCCTTGTCCGAATTTCCAGAACCTCGAGGGTGTGGATGGCAAAAAGTACTCCCTGAGCGACTTCAAAGACAAGGACGTGCTGGTAATCGTCATCACCTGCAACCACTGTCCTATCGCGCAGGCCTACGAAGACCGCATTATCGCATTCACGAAAAAATGGTGCACGGGAGCCGACAGCAAAGTGGCCCTCGTCGCCATCAACGTAAACAATCTCGAGGCGGACAAACTGCCGGCCATGAAAATCCGCGCCAAGGAACGCGGCTTCAATTTCCCCTACCTGTATGATCCGACTCAACAAATTGGCCGTGCTCTGGGTGCCACGGTAACTCCCGAATTCTTCGTGTTCAACAAGGAACGTAAGCTCATTTACATGGGCGCCATGGACGACAGCAACACCAATCCGAAGGTCAATTACCTTGAGCCTGCGGTCGAAGCAGCACTCAAGGGAAGTGAACCTGCTATCAAGGAGACCCGCGCCCGCGGTTGCACTGTCAAATACGAAGGCAATTAACGGCACCCCTCGGATTTTTCGCCAGCCATTCGATAACTCTGCACGCATGACATCCTTCCGAGCATTGCGGCCTGCGCGATAAGATGCTTCCGGCGTCGGCCGCATTCATCCAACGCCCTAGGACGGTCTTTGCCCTGGCAAAGGCTTGCCTCCAGCAGCGAGTCGGCTTGTAGTGATCGGGCCGCAATTGGCTCCGCTGGGGGTGATACCGTATGCGTGGCGTACACTCTGCTTTTACACCGTACTCTTCAAAGAAGTGGCCCTGGCGCGGGATGACTGCCTCCGTGTCTCTAGAGCAGTCTCTCCGCGTCAGGGGAGCAGGCTACGCGGAATGGGGAACGTTCGCCTGCTCGCGCACCAAGTTGGCGCGGCCTTCGTGGAACTTGACGCAATGTTGCCTGCTAAAGTGCTAAGCCAGTCCCGACAGGCGTAAGCGCTTGCGGATTTAGACGCACAATGCTTAATCATTTCTTCGAATCCACAGTGGTGCCAGGGGCACAGCTGTCAACAACATTGAGCCAGCCGATCTTGAGAAGGTTGCCTTCAGGCCGGGTTCGCCATCACAGTGCGACCGATAGCACGTTGCCGCAGGGAAAGCGCGTATGTAAGCTAGGCACCACAATCCTCCCGAACGAATCCCACCGGAGTGGCCACATGCGGAGCGCTGCCATGCGAAAGTGGAGCTATTGTTGGATAACGGTGGTACTCGGAGCTTGTGGATTCTGGATTTGGACGGGCCTGCCTGCGCAAGAAAAAGTGTCGGACAAATCGCCAGCAGATTCGCGCGGTGATTCGCAAGTCGCGCGCACCCCGGAAAAGGTGGTGCGCTTGTTCAACGGGAAGGATTTGAACGGATGGCAGGTCTGGCTGCGAAAGACTGGCCGTGATGATCCCCGTCGCGTTTTCCGTGTGACCGATGGCTTGATTCACGTGACTGGCGAAGATCACGGCTACCTGGCCACCGAAGACGCCTGGCAAAATTACCGCTTGGTGGTGGAGTATAAATGGGGAAAGGAAACTTTCGGGAGCAAGTACGTCCGCAATTCGGGCATTCTGTTGCACGCCCGTGGGCCGCACGGCAATGCGGGGGGTGTATGGATGGCCTCTATCGAGTGCCAGTTAGCCCAGGGGTGCGTGGGAGATTTGATCGCGATCTCTGGGAAGGATGAGAAGGGACAGCCCCTGAGCGTGCAATTTACCAGCGAAGTAATGCTCGGACCGGATAAACGCCCTCGCTGGAAGCCAGGCGGCGAAAAGCGCACTTTTACGCGGGGCCAGCTCTGGTGGAATCAGCACGACCCCGAATTCAAAGAGCTTATTGACACACGGGGCCGATTCGATGTAGAAAGCCCACTAAACGAATGGACGCGCGTGGAATGCCTTTGCGACGGCGACAAGGTCACGATCCTAGTCAACGGTCATACCGTCAACCACTGTTTCGATGCGCGACCAAGCGCGGGCAAGATTTTGTTGCAATCAGAGGGTTTCGAAATGTTCTTCCGAAAGGTGGAATTGCATCCGCTGGAGAAAAAACCCGCAGGCCATGTCAGCCCCAATCGTGCCGATGAACCGTTGGCAGGGCGTCTGTCCCTGGAACAGGCGGCGGCATTTTTGGATAGCGTCAGTTTGCAATGGACGCAACAACGCCGGTGCGGCACCTGCCATACAAATTATCCGTATTTGCTGGCCCGGCCGCGCATTCCTGTGGGAAATCGGGAAGCGGAACGGGAAGTGCGGCGCTTCTTTGAGGAGCGAGTGGCGGGCTGGGACAGTGCCGAACCAGGGCGCAAGCCGCGTTGGGACACAGAGGTGGTGGCCACGGCGGCATTTCTCGCGATGCACGACGCCGCCACGACTGGCCACCTCCATCTCCTGACTCGCCAAGCCTTGGACCGCATGTGGGCCTTGCAAAAGCCCGAAGGGCACTGGAATTGGCTCAAGTGTGATTGGCCACCCGCAGAACACGATGACTATTACGGGGTGATGATCGCGCTATTGGGGGTCGGCATGGCTCCCGATGGTTACCGCGACACCCCGTTGGCTCGCAAGGGCGTTGCCCGGGCGAAAGCGTGGCTGGCCAACAACCCGCCCACCAGTTTGCATCATCGTGCCATGCTTCTGTGGGCCTCGGTCTGTTACCCTGATTTGCTGAGCAAGGACGAGACAGAGCGGATCATCAACGAACTAAGGCGGGCGCAGAATCCCGAT
>BEIM01000420.1 GCA_002898995.1 bacterium HR36 | reverse complement strand
GGCGATGATACGCATGGCCACGTAGATGATGTAGCGCGATTTGTTCGCGAGGACACTGTTATCCTCATGCGACCAATACCATCTAGCCAGGATGAATACGAGATTTACCAGGAGAATCGGCGACGCCTAGCAACTTTCGTTTACAGAGGCTGTCCGCTGTCGGTAATTGAGTTACCGCTGCCGGAACCGCGGGTTTTTAACGGTCAACGATTGCCCGCCAGCTATGCTAACTTCTATATCGCCAACCGCGTGGTTTTAGTTCCCGTTTTTCACGACCCCGCCGATCGATTAGCACTCAACACCCTAGCGGAACTATTTCCGGAGCGTAAGGTTATTGGAATATTTAGTGGCGATCTGGTGCTGGGCCTGGGGGCTTTGCATTGCCTTACTATGCAGGAACCCCTTTGACTAAACACGTGTCTAGAGGAATCGCTATTGCACCATGCTTGATGCACTCAGGAAACCTATTGCCGTCCTACTGCTGCAATTGGGATCACCGGACGACGCTGGCGTGACAGCAGTGCGCCGCTATCTGCGGGAGTTCCTGAGTGATCCACGAGTCATTGAGTTACCGCGCTGGAAATGGTACCCGATACTCTACGGCATTGTGTTGCAACGCCGCCCTGCGCAATCCGCGGCAAAATATCAGCTTATCTGGGATAAAGAAAAGGGCTTTCCTCTCAAGTATTACACGCAACGGCAGGCAGAAGAGTTGCAGAAAAGGCTGGGCGACCATTTTCTGGTGCGATATGCCATGCGTTACGGCACGCCAGCAATCGCTCCGGTCGTGGCGGAGCTCTGCGCCCAGCAAGTGGAGAAACTTATCGCGGTGCCGCTTTATCCCCAGTATTCGGCCACGACAACGGCGTCGGCATTGGATGCGCTATTTCAAATACTGATGCGGCAACGAGCAGTGCCGGCACTGCGTGTAGTCCCTCCTTTCTATCAACATCCTGCTTATGTGTCGGCTGAATGTCAAGTCATTCGGGAAACGCTAGCTACTTTGCCTCAGCCTCCGGAAAAAGTGATCTTTAGTTTTCACGGTATCCCTCAACGATATGCGGACGCAGGCGACCCGTATCCCCAACACGTTGAAACGACCGTAAGCCGTTTAGCAGCGGAATGTGGTTTCCTCCCAGGTCAATATACGCTGGCTTATCAGTCGCGATTTGGCCGTGAAGAGTGGCTGAAACCTTATACGGACGAATTATTACTGCAGATGGCACGCCAAGGAGTGAAAAGGGTGCTGGTAATCACCCCTGGTTTCGTTACCGATTGCCTCGAAACTATAGACGAAATTGGTCGAGAGGCACGCCATATCTTTCAGCAGGCTGGAGGCCAGGAATTGTATAGATGCCATTGCCTGAACGATCACCCTGTCTGGATCGAAGCCCTGCAGCGAATCGTTCTCGAGGAATCTGCTGGCTGGCTCTAAGGTAGTTAGGGAAGCCCATGAACGTTTACGGCTTGTATTGGGGCAAGAAAGGACACCGACGTAGTGTGGTTGCAGCGACCTTGTAGAGGCTCTAAGTCAAAATTAGGTTACGCCCCATTAGGCAGTTATTCATCGAGAGTGCCAGCGCAGGCATCAGAATAAGCCTTGAGGCTAGACTTCTTTGGGAACAGCCCAATGTCCTTCCCGGTACCGTCGCCGAAGCATGGAATCCGCCTCGGGATCGTTCACGAACTGCTCTTTCTTCGGGTCGAAATGTAGAACGCGTCCTAAACGCCAGGCAATATTGGCCAGATGGCAGACGCTAGCCGCTAGGTGCCCTGCCATGACATCCGCTGCCAATTGTTGGCTATCGCCGCGAATACAGTCCAGGAAGTTATTATGATGAGCACGCAAGTCAACTGGCCCCGTGCGCTCGGCGAGGAGCTTGTTGCGCGGCCCATAAAGTTTCCAACCTACACTGTGACCGATTAGCAACATACCATCAGTGCCATAAAAGGCGGCTCCATTCTCATAACCTTCCTGAACGTAAGGAGACCAGATGCGCTGCTCATAAATGAGCTGGCGTTTACGCGGGGACTTTGCATCGGGGAGATATTCTAAGATCGCATACTGTGTGTCGGGCCATTGCTGATCGTCATCGAAGAAATATTTGCCGCCCAAACAGGTGATAGTATTCGGATGAGTATTCACGTCGAGTCCCCAGAGAGCCACATCTATATCATGAACTCCATCGTTACCTATATCCCCAGAGCCGAAATCATACCACCAACGCCACACGCCGTGCAGTAAGTTAGGCCGATAGGGAACTTCGGGGGCCGGACCCAGCCAAAGGTCAAAATCGAGATGGGAAGGTGGCTGTGTGGGCTGGCTCTTACCGATGGAGCGACGCCGCTGACTATTCCAAGCCTTGGCGACCAGGATTTCGCCAATTTCACCCTGGCGAATTCGCTCAATAGCTTCGCGGACTATGGCAGTGCTTCGGCTCTGCGTGCCGACCTGCAAGCATTTCCCACAGCGGCGCACCGCCTCAACCAACAGCCGGCCTTCCCGGAGGTTATGCGTCATCGGTTTTTCTACGTACACATGCTTTTCGGCTTGCAGTGCTAATAAAGCAGCTGGGGCATGCCAGTGATCGGGGGTGGCGATGAAGACGGCGTCCACCTGACGATCTTCCAGGATATGCCGAAGGTCTTTGACAGCTTTCGGCTGGGACGCGTTGAGTTTCGTGACTTCTTGAGCCGCCTTGGCCAAGCGCTGTGCATCCACATCACAGATGTAGGCAAGACTAACATCGGTTCGCTGGGCCAACAGGCGAAGATGGTGCATACCCATACCGCCCGTGCCGATGATACCAAGAACGATCCGGCGACTCGGAGCTGCCAAACCTCGCGACGCCCAGGCCGTGCCGAGAGCCAAAGCTGCGGAGTGACCTAGGAAGGTCCGCCGTGTGGATGGCGACATAGTTGGCCTCCTATAGGGAAAAGTTTTTGGGAATGGTGGAGGTATTGTCGCAACCGAGCAGCATCCGTCAAACCCAGTGAGGCGTATGGCGACATATAATGGAAAGCGTGGCAGCTGTTGGGAGGAGAACACAAAATGGCGGGCTTATACACGGAGACGGCGCGACAGAAGCTGCGCCAGTTAGAAC
>BEIM01000419.1 GCA_002898995.1 bacterium HR36 | reverse complement strand
CCGCAACCGGAGATGCGGCTCATTTTTGTCCGCGACCTCTCCGAAAAAACTCATGGCAATGCGACGGGCATCGGCCTGGCGGGCTTCACCACGACGCGCTTGGTACGCAAGATGGATTACCGCGCCACCGTCATCAACTGCCTGACCGCGGGCTATCCCACGGGCGCGTTTATTCCAGTGCATTTCGAGACCGACCGTGAAGTTCTTGACGCCGCCCTGTCCATCGTTGCACCTGATGATCCCGGTGCCGCACGTGTGCTGCGGATTCGCAATACGCTGCAGCTGGAAATCGTGGAAGCTTCCGAAGCCTGCTGGAACAATGGCCCGCCACAAACACGCTGCACTCCGCTGGGTCCACCCCGCGCCTTATCGTTCGACTCCCAAGGCAACCTCGTCCCATTGCATGTTCCGCGGGATTAACGCACGTCCAGCGCACCACATCGCTGGTAAACCGAACGGTTTCAAGTTCGGGCGACGTAGAAATGACCGTTACTCTGCCGTCGCAGGTGTGGCCAGTCATTCGGCTGAGTAGCGTGTGATCGTCCGTCTATCGCGGGGCAAGCCAACGCTGTTCAAGGAATAGCTGGACGTGAAGTGAAAAGTAGATCCACTGCAAAGCGGAGGGCGATGCGCGTCAGCCCGGCGGGAGTGTCGGAAGCGCCCACGCGGACTGTCCACGCCTTCGGCGCGATAGGTTTGCGTACGGTTATCTCATAGCGTCACCACGTCCGCGTGTCCTGTGCCAACCAGCCTCACCGCGGGTTTACGTTAGCTGGTTTTGGTGTGCGTGCAAGCGCTGGCTGACGATAAGGCGGTTGGCTCTACCGAAAAGCGCACTGCTTGCAAGCTGTAGCGGCGTTACACCATTGGGAGAGGCAGGCGGCGGGAGGCGGACGAAGGTACCGTGTCGGCATGCTCGCCATGACTGGCCAAGCACGCGCTTCCAGAAGAAGTTTCAAGCCGCGGGTCGCTAGCATCGCCGCAAAGGGTAGTCGCCTCGCTCCGGGTGGCGAAAGGCGCTAAGTCGCGGGCTCGACCGCCATCAGACAGGGCGACGTAACGGCCAAAGAGCGTGTAAGGGCTGGCATCTTCGATATACACCAGCACGAATTCGCCAATGAGCCGCGGTGGGCCGTCAAAAACTACGATATGGTCGGTATCGGTGCGGCCGGTCAATTGCAGCACGTCCTCACCGTCGGCTTGGTGAGCGACACCGTTGCCGGCTGACATCTGCTCGCGGTCGCGGAGCTTGTACGCCCATTTGCTTGGGCCCTCGACGAGAATTTCGACCGTGTGCCCGATAAAACGGCGGTGATCCGCGAGGCTAACCTGCGCTTGAATGGCCAGAAGATCATTATTCCGGCGGCGTTTGACCTCTTCGGGCACATCGTCGGGGTAAAGCTCGTACGCTTTGGTACCGGGACGCGGGCTATATTTGAAGATGTAGCTGTTCTTGAAGCCTGCGGTGGCCACGAGATCACACGTGCGCTGGAAAGATTCTTCGGTCTCACCGCAGAAGCCGACGATGAAATCGCTGCTGATCGCCACCCCTGGAACGGTTTCGCGGCAGCGTTGCAGCATCTCACGGTAAAATGCGACCGTGTACATGCGTTTCATTCGCCGCAACACCAGATCGCAGCCTGATTGCGCGGGGACGTGCAGGTATCGCCCGACTTTCGCCAGGTCGCGTACGGCTTGTAACAAATCGTCGGTCATATCCCGGGGGAAATTGGTAATGAACTTGATGCGGCGAAGCCCGGGGATGTCGTGGAGACGGTAAAGCAAGTCCGCCAGCCGAACGATCCGGCCGTCGCCAAGGCGATAATGGTAACTGTTGACGGTTTGGCCGACCAGCGTTACTTCCTTGCAACCTTGGTCTGCGAGGTAGCGCACCTCGGCCACGATTTCGTCAGGATGCCGGCTTTGCTCGGGCCCGCGAACGCTCGGCACAATGCAGTAGGTGCAAAACTTGTCACAGCCGAATTGCGTGCGCACGTAAGCTTGGAATCGGTTTTGACGGAGCTCCGGTTCACGCAGCGGGTCGTAGCTTTCAAAACTTCGCTCGACCTCAGGGCGCTGCGCTTCCGCACGCCCGAGACTGACAGCCAGCTGCGGTTGCCGTGTCCGCTCCACTTCCTGAATCAAATGCAGCAACCTGCCGAGCTGCCCCGGGCCGCAAATAATGTCCACATGGGGCGCACGCTGGCGGATCAGCTCCTGATCCTTCTGCGCCATGCACCCCAACACCCCGATAATCTTGTGAGGGAAACGTTGCTTATGACGGCGGAGTTGACCGAGGGCGGAGTAGATTTTATCCTCGGCATGTTGCCGCACGCTGCAGGTGTTCAACAGAATGACGTCGGCCTGTTTGGGGTCGGTGACCAACTCGTAGCCCGCTTTGCGCAGAGTAGCTACCACCAGCTCGCTGTCGAGCGCATTCATCTGGCAGCCGACTGTCTCCAAAAACAGTTTCTTGCTCATGGCAAAACAATCATATACCTCCCGGCGGTGTCAGCGAAGCCCAGACGACGCCAAGGCTGTGTCTCGCAGGGCATAACGGCGGCGCGGCTCTTAAGCGTTACAAACGTAGCTCAATTACGCCCAAAGAAAGTGCGGAACACACCCCGTCCAGGCGGCAAGCTAGGAACATGCGAATGCTTACGCGAATTGTCGCGGCGGACGATCTCGGTGTGGCTGGCTGAAGAAACGGCACGGCTGGGGTCGCATTCCTTTGCGCATCCGGGGAGGGGTGGAATCTTGCCAACAGTGGTGGTAATTTGGTAAAGCATGCGGGCTAGACGAAGACGGGGTAAGGCGTTATACAATTGCCCTAGCCGCAGCCGCAATGGCACCCAGCACGCGGATGCTTGGAGAATGGGGCGAGGAAGTCCCGAAAACGGGAATAGCCAGCCTTTGTCTGCCTTCCTCAAAGTCAGGGATTACAGGAGGACGTGATCGTGGCATTACCTGCGCGTGATGAAATGGAAAAGCGTGTCGCAGAAATCATCGCCCAGCAGTTAGGGATCAACCGTGAAGAAATTCGGCCGGAGACCAATCTCCTAACCGATTTGAACGCGGATTCGCTGGACGTGGTGGAGATTATGATGGAAA
>BEIM01000418.1 GCA_002898995.1 bacterium HR36 | reverse complement strand
CTGGGAGGCAATTTTCGGTAAGAAGAAATCAGGGAAGTCTGCCGCTCGCAGCAACAGCCAGGCTGCCGCCAAAAAGGGCAAAAAGTCTGCAGGGAAGAAGGCGAAAAAGTAATGGCGGCTGAGGCCAGGTTGATTCGGGGCCTGGCAATCGGCCGAGAGGTTCGCGAGGCGCTATCTTGGGGCAGGAGAAGCGGATAAACCAAGAATGGTCGCTAGGGCGAACGGAAGCGCGGCGAGGCTTCTCCCTAGGGCAAAAGGTGTGCGCCGCCTGGCAACTTACTTGGGGCAAGCCCGTCTGGAGCTGGCAAACATTGGTAGTATTGTTGCTGATGGGCCTGGCGGTGTGTGCGGTAGCTGCTCACCGTTGGTTACGCGGGGAATGGTTGGCCGAAGACTTTGTTGCCGACGTTTTGGTTCCCGCCTATCTCGGATTCCTGCTGCCTATTACCTGCCTCAGTTCGGGGGTTCAGGTTCTAGGAGGAGCCTGGGAAGAGGGCTGGCTGCTGTGGATGCTTTTACGTCCGGTGTCTCGCATTACGGTGTTCGCGTTGTTGTTGCTGGCGGCTATTCCCTGGACCTTACTGGTGGCGTTGGGCGGGGCGATTGTCCTTGCGAGCATCGCCGGCACCGAGGCATTGCGAGCCACTTTCTCCGTGCTGGGTACCTTGACCCTGGGCACACTGGCCTACCTGACGCTGTTCGTCTTTTTTAGCGTCCTGTTTCACCGCGCCACTCTCGTCAGCATCGCTTATGTGTTCGTGGTGGAAAACTTCATCGGCTACATGCCGGGATTGATCAACCGCGCCAGCATCAACTTTTATCTCCGCTCTTTACTGGTCGAGGCCGGCTGGCTTTCCAATTCCCCGGAAGAATCCTTTCTTGGCGTGGAGGCGACCAGCGGCACCGTGGCCCTGGCCGTTCTGCTGGTGGCGATACTCGCCTTTACCGTGGCGAGCGGTATCATGTTTGCTCGACGAGAATACGGCGATCCGACAGCTTAGCGGCGCGGGGGCGGCCGCGGGCAGCTGCGACGATGCTTTTCACTTAGCACCACTAATCAGATGAAAACGGCGGAGAGGCCGGACCGTGAATCCCACGCAACCACAAGGTGCCTCCGATTGGCTGTTTCCCCCGGGGAGCGATTTTGTCGAGCAAATTCGGGCGGCTCAGGGCCGATTACTGAGCGCTGAGGAGCCGGGTTATCGCCCGGGGCAGCTGACGGTGTGCCTGAGTCGCGAGACGGGGAGCCGCGGCGGTACGATCGCGCGTCGGGTGGCTCAGCTGCTCGACTGGGACTACTACGACCAGGAAAAGCTCGAATACTTGGCGCAGGAAGCGCATTTGGAACAGGAGCTATGGTTGGGACTGCCGGCCGAAGCCCGCCAGTGGGCGGAACAACATCTGCAGCAATTAGTTGCACAACGCCGGCTTAGCGACCATCCCTCCATCCAACGGCTCGCCCACGCCCTATTGGCCATCGGCTGCCGTGGCAGAGCAGTCATTTTGGGGCGCGGCGCAGGTTACGTTTTGCCCGTAGCTAGCACCTTGCTAGTGCGTGTGGTGGCACCGATGGGCGACCGCATCCGCTATATGAGTGAGTTCCTGCGGCTCACCGAAGAGCAGGCGCGCGATTATGTTTACAAAACGGACCGGCAAAGGTTGGAATTCGTGCTCACTCATTTTGGCATTGACCCGAACGAAGTGCACCAGTACGACCTCGTTCTCAACTCCAGTCTCTTAGGTGTGGAGGCGTGTGCACAGGTTATCGTTACGGCTGCCCGCTACAAGCAAGCCACCCTCGAGCAAGAAGAGGAATCCGAGGCTGAAGCGTAACCAATCAGGGGGACCGGTCTGGCGGCACGCGAAGTTTTGGGCGCGGGTACCAGACTAGGTGTCAGAAATGCCCGGGGTCTAAGGCTCGCGGCTCGGTGGAATAGGCCGAACCTTTGCCACATCACCGCGTTGGAACATGACCCTCAAAGAATTGACGCAAGGGTTGAACCTGTGGTACCGTCTGCATCATAAACCCCGAATTAATCTGTTTCGTCGTCGTGTAGGTTTGACGACGTTGTTTGTATGTGTGGCAGGTTCCGAGCAATCCAACGGACGGTGCGGTGGAAATGCGGCTCAGTAGCAACGTGACTCTGGACGGATGTCCATAGTTGGGGTTACGAGGAATCGGCGCGCTTACGCTTGCGCACAAAGATTGGGCAGTGATGATTCCTCGAAATTGGCTGGGCCAGAGTGGCGTCCTCTTATTCCGATCCTGGGTAGGCACGAGAAGAATTGACTCCCCTTCCCGAGCGCCCCTATGCTCTTTTGCGGTGATGTGTTTTCACGGCCAGGGATGCCAATCGCCCCAGTGTTCGAGGTATCGGCGCAAATAAGCCCCGTGGGGCTCTTCACTCCAGGCCTGCAGTTGGGTGCGGGCTTGTCGCACCAACATTTGCTCTTGCTCCAGGGTGATTTGCCCAACGAGCACCCGCGTACGCAGGAACACGAAATAAGTGTCAAGCACATCGTAAGCGCAGTAATCGTTGATCTCGGTGAGTCGGCCGGCGCGATAGCAGGCATACACCTGCTCGCCGCTGAGATGGAACTTGCCGGGCCTGCCGAGCATGTGGGAGAACAAATCGAGTCCACCCGTCAACCGCACCGTTCCAAAGTTGCTGAGCAGGTCATACAAATCGAGATGTCCCTCCCCAAAACGGTTGCGGATGCGGCGGTCCGGCCGGAAATACTGGGGAGCGGCCACGCCGTATCGGAAAGCCGCCAGCTCCAGCAGCGGCAAATCGAATGACCGGCCGTTGAAAGTTACCAGGAGCGGGGGACGTTCCGTGAAGAGCCTTTCCAATCCCAGCCAGAACTGCCGCACTAACTCGCCAGGTGCCAGCCGAAACTCAGGTTCCCCGATACGGGTGAGCCGTTGCAAACTGCAATCTTCCCCAACCCGCGCCACACAAATTGCGATCGGCAGCTGGAACGTGATCGGCACAAAATCGCGCCCGGTCTCCCGCCGCCTCTCTTCTTGATAACGCAGGATGGCTTCCTCGTCGCTGATCGCCTCGCTAGGGTAACGCAGGAGCCGAATCAGCCGGCCGTCGGGAATGCTCT
>BEIM01000417.1 GCA_002898995.1 bacterium HR36 | reverse complement strand
TCCTCCACCAGGCGCAAAGAATATGCTAGCACGGCAAGCTGTGGAGTGATTTTTTCGTCAGAACCTGGAAAGCCTCGGAGAAATTGTAGTGGCCCGTGTGGCGGCAATAAGCAGGAGCGGGAGAGTATCCAGGCACCAACGCTAGTAGCGAATACGGCGGTGAGCAATATATAGTTTCCTCGGCTCATGTTCAATATCCTCGCGATAACTTGGTGGTCAGACAGACAGGATTATATGATACAGGCTGTCCAGGAGCAAAGCTCGCAAGAACGACGGGTGTTCGACGCCAAATGTTGAGGCGTGGGCGAAGAAGACTAGTTTTCTTAGGGCAAAGTTGGAACCTTTGTCTCAATGCGGTTCTGCGGGCGGCCTCTTGAGGCGGGGCGTCTGCCCCGCCTCGAAGCAGATCGGATCTTTAACTGTGGCTCTATCCGCACGATGAGCGGGGCGCGGCACTAGTAAATCCAAGTAAAGGCAAAGATGTATTGCACGTCCATTTGCCGATCCAGGTGGTTTAGCGGGAAGTTGACACCGAACCGGAGTTCTGCCGATTCTGTGAGTGCGTAGTTCACGCCCGTCAGGAGTTGCACAAGAGTAGCGCTGGTGCCGTTTAGAGGAGTTTGGGCGTTAAGTTCGAATAACAGGCTGGTCAGCCCGATGGGATAAGCCGGACCGATAGGGGAAATGATGCCCTCATCGTGACGGTGGGAGTGGTTGGTATCGTCATGGGTGTGGTGGAAATGAGGGGGGAGGAGGCGAGGGCCGAGGAAGGAATGGGCGTAAACAACAGTGTAAAGCAACGAAGTGTCGCCGCTTTCCAAGCCGATTTCTGGCCCAAAGTTAAGGTGGACTTGATTCCAGTTGCGCCAGGGTATTATCCGCCAACTGCCAACGTCGTGCCAGGTGGTGAGGAAAGGAGCGATAGTCGCTTCCCCGCGTCCCAAATCCCGGTTGGTGTCTCCCGTGGGGAAGGTGAACATAATATTGCTGGCGAGGAAGAAACGCTGGCTCTCGATCCAGACAATACGTGGGGCAAACTCAATATCTCCGAAGCCGGTCTGGTGGCCGGCTGGGTCTTCAAGACCGAGAAAGGGAACGGCGAGGACAAATCCGAAACGCCGTGTCAGCCCCCAGTCGAGGTGAGCCTCGAGTTCATGCTCATCAACGGGTGAGCCCTCGGCATTCTTGGTGAATTTGTAAAAGAAGAAGGCGTCGCGGTGAATTTGGGCTGGCTCAATCGTGAAAGGGTGAACCCAAGGCGTGCCACGAGGACTGCGGTGGGTGTCAATTACAGGGCCAAATAGCAGGTCGCGGATGAAGCCCTCGCTGGGTGGAGGCATCCAGGAATAGGGGCGATAATCGTCTTGAGGGAGCCACCACTTAGGAGGGATAGGGTTTACGTAGCGGTAGGTGTCAGGCGGAGCTTCATCATCAGGATGCAAATGGACGCGAGCCCGCGGGGTAATCAACTCCTGATGTTCATGATGTTCATGGTTGTGGTCATCGGAAGAGGTGGCTCTGTGCCTGTGCAGCTGTGCTTCGAGTTGGCGGATACGTTCTTTCAGAACAGCGTTTTCTCGGAGCAATTCCTCATAAGTCTGAGCACGTGCTGGAAAGAAACTAGCGGTGAGGATAAACCAAGCCAGGGCATAGCACCCGCAATAACGAGCTAGGAGCAAAGCGGTTTCATGGGCAAGATAGCGTCGCATCTGTACCCTCCGTGGCTGGTGTGGTGCGCTCCCGGCTAACTTGGCGCCCGAAGGCACGGTTATACGAAATATCGTCCCGACAATGTGGGCGGTTCATTGAACAAGACAGACTGCTTCAGTGAAAGGCGAGGCTGTTGCTGAAGCGCTCAGCAAAACCGTTACGGTTAGCGAATTGGTGCCTTGCCAGCGAGCTGAAAGGGGCTGAAAGTCCCTTCAAGCCCAGGCGAAAAATGGACGAGGCTGGGCCAAGATGCCAGAGCGGAGTCGCCAAAAGGCGCGGCACGAACATAGCAGGAGTTCAGCCACACAGGAAAAATTGACCAGGGCGCGTGCTGGAAGTTGCCAATCAGCAACCTGCCTTTGCGACTCAGCGCGAACAAATGGTAACGCTCCAGGAGCCAAGAACGCAAGTTAGGATCATCGTCGGCCGCGGGCTGAGCGGAGCTAACCGGACCTGCGCGAATGGATGCAGAGAAAAAACGATCAGCGCGGGAAGCCGGAAGTGACCAAGAAAAGGTAACGCGGAATTCGAGCTTGCAGTCCTGGCGGCAGGTCGCTTGAGCGCGAGCTTGACTTATGCCGACGTGGTACCGGATTGGCGACCACCTGTACGGCAAAGGTGTCAGCCAGCGAGCAGTAGCGACAGCCAGGCGATGGCCAGCGTGTACACTGAAAAACCAAATGCCTCGGATATCCCCAAGGCGCACATAGGTACGCACATTGATCTGGGAAAAGCGCAGGGAAAGCGAAGCAAAGTGGTGCGGCCAAACTTTCATTTTCAGTAGAACCAGACTGACCCAAGCTCGATCACCGTACAAATCGAGGGCGAGTTCGCTTGGAATATGGGGACGAACCAGCTGCGCGTCGATCGGCCAATGGAGAAATAACACCTGGCGGAGGCATTGACGCCACATCAGTCACCTATCGCTTTCGGCACAAGGGTTTCTTATACTATAAGAAATTGGGCGAACCTGGGAGATAATGGTGCCGTAAGCCCGTGCGGATACGGTGTACCGATGTAAGTCTTCGGGCAGGGCAGCGAGCCGAATCGAACAAATTGGAAGCGAATCATGTCGCCGCCGATTACCAGCGCCGAGTTCCTGTTGCTGGTGCGAAAGAGTGGGCTACTCGAGGATGATCTCCTCGATGCATACTGGGAGTATCTGACGGTTCAAGGCAAGGCTCCAGATTCAGCCAAGGAATTGGCAGGGCGGATGGTGGAAGATGGCGTGCTAACCCGACTGCAAGCAAGCCAGTTGCTGCAGGGTAAGTATCGGGGTTTTCTGGTGGCGGGGAAGTACAAATTGCTGGAGTTGCTAGGCTCGGGCGGGATGGGAAGTGTGTTACTGTGCGAGCACGTGTACATGGGCAGGCTGGTGGCACTGAAGATTCTGCCCATCAACGCGAACGATCCCGCGGCAGT
>BEIM01000416.1 GCA_002898995.1 bacterium HR36 | reverse complement strand
GCACGAAATCGGTCAAGGCAGCAGTGAGCAAGAAAGCCTGGCGGCCATGCTGTCCACAAGCGAGGGGCAGAGGTGTTGTGAAGCCGGCACGCCGGGCCCACCGCAG
The DNA here is from genome assembly GCA_002898995.1 of bacterium HR36. Taxonomy (GTDB): domain Bacteria; phylum Planctomycetota; class Planctomycetia; order Gemmatales; family HRBIN36; genus HRBIN36. The sequence goes on along the minus strand of BEIM01000416.1, from coordinate 3,033 downwards.
CATCCGCCATTCGCGGAGCGATTTGCCCACCGTACCAAACCCGTCCCACCAGTTCCGCAGCTTTTCCTTGTAGGCGATGCGAAACTCGCGCTTCAAATAAGTTTCCATCCGCCCCAAACTGAGCAGGGCCACGTGGCGCGAGCCGTTCTGACGGTAGCGGATGACGGTTGCCCGGGAACACGCCATAAAGTCTCCGAATTGTCGCAGCCCGTGGTCAGATAACAAACTCGCATAATTTGGGTCGAGCCAGAGTAGTTCCATTTTCCCGCCTCCGTGTTCGATTTGGTTCCTTCTTGACTAGCAATGTAGGGCGACATTGAGACGCGTTCGATGCTCAAACGGCTGCATTGTCAGGGCAAATGATTTTGTTCGGCAAAGGATCGCACTCGCATTTTTCCCAACGAGCCAGCCAGTTGCAGGCTTGTGCGAAGACGAAATCGGGAGTGAGTTGGCGCATGCAGCGGTGGTCGAGAGGACACCGGCGTAGTTGACACGGCCCGCAGGGGACCGGGATTTGCAGATGCAGCGATTTGGCATGGAAAGTTTCCGTCCAGGCGATGTCAGTTGGGCCGAAGAGCGTGAGTACAGGCCGGTCGAAAGCGGCGGCGATGTGCCGCGGCCCGCTGTCAGTGGTGATGAGCAAGCGGACACGCCGTAAACAGGCCATCATCAGTCCCAGGTGGAGCTTCTCTCGGTGCAGACTCCGCACAGCAGGATGACACACTTGCTGTTCAATCGCGGCGGCGAAAGCGCACTCTTTGGGCCCGCACAGCACCAAAACGGCATAGCCCCTGTCCGCGAGTAAGCGTGCGAGTTCGACACAATAGGCAAACGGCCAGCATTTCGCTGATCCGTAGGCTGCCCCGCCGTGCAAGCCCACCACTTTCTGCCCATGCCAGCCGTAACGTTGCCAGACAGCCTCCGCTTCCGCCTCCTGGGCAGGCGTGGTCACCAGCGTCATTTGCACACCCGGATCCTCACCTCCCAACTCCATCACCAGGCGGTTGTAGGCTAGGATCATGGGATAGGGGGCACGTTTGCCATGTTGTGCAGCCGGCCAATCGAGCGCGTGCGTGAGCAACCAGCCCCTACCATCTCGCCGATAGCCAACCAAAAATCGGCAGCTCCCTAGCTTCGCCAGTAAGGCGACACGCAGAGAATTCGGAAAAAGTATGGCTATTTCCACTCGGGATTGTCGCAGTTGCCGAATCGCTGGAAAAAACGAGTCGCTTGAAATCAGTGCGTCGAACCAGGACCCGCCCGCGAAAAGCGGCGTCAAGTAACTGCGCAGTACCCCGACAATTTCGGCTTGGGGAAAACGCTGGCGCAGCGCCCGCAGTGCAGGCGTGCACATCACCGCATCGCCCACCCAGTTCGGCACAAAAACGGCTATTCGGCTGGCTTCCGAAATGGTCGTCATGGCCAGTTCGCTCAGGCTGCCTGGCTTAGTGCACGTCGCGCGATCGTGTCGAGCAAGCTACTGGTGCTGCATCCGATGTGGTAAGCTGCCAGGTGTACCCGGCCACCGTAAGATTGGACGAAGTCCGCACCGACGACCTGCTGCACTAGGTAATCGCCGCCCTTCACCAGCACATCCGGTCGGATGATCTGGATCAGTTCGAGCGGTGTTGGCTGATCGAAGATGACCACGAAATCTACGGCTTGCAAAGCCGCCAGGATCGCGGCGCGCGCAGCGGCAGGCTGCACGGGCCGGCTTGGGCCTTTCAGCTGCTGCACGCTCGCATCGCTGTTGACGCCCACGATCAGCACATCTCCCTGCGCCTTGGCTTCTTCGAGGCAACGCACGTGGCCCAGATGCAACAAGTCGAAACAGCCGTTGGTAAAAACGATGCGGCAACCGGCTTGTCGGCAACGCTCGACCACCGCGGGCAATTCAGCAGGGCTAAGAATTTTGTGCTGGGGTTGGCCTGTACGCAACGGACGCACGCGCTCGGAGGCTGCGGACTGTTGCTGTTCGTGTAAGTCGCGCAGGATTTCCTCGCGCGTAACCGGGGCGACGCCGATTTTTTCCACCTCTAAACCTCCGGCTACGTTGGCTAAGCGGATTGCCTCTGGATATTCGGCGCCTGCGGCTAAGGCCATGCCCAGCATGCTGAGTACCATGTCGCCTGCGCCGGTGATGTCATACACCTGACGCGGCCGGGTCGGAAAATGCGCTCGGCGACCATCGCGGTGTGCCAATACCATCCCGTCTTTGTCGAGGGTAACGATACATGCCTCTAGCTCTAACCAGCGCTGCAGCTGCTCTGCCGCGGTCAGGGCTTGTGGAATGGAATCCGTCGGCAGCCCGGAGGCCAGCGCCGCTTCCAGCCGGTTCGGCGTTATCACCGAACAGCCGCGATACTTTTCGTACACCTGATTTTCGGCGGGACTCTTACAGCGAATGGGATCGGCCAGAATCTTCCGCCGGCATACCCGGGCCTCCGCCACTAGCCATCCCATCAAACTGGGCGTGCAAACCCCCTTGTCGTAATCGCTGATAAGCAAGATGTCTGCTTGGCGAATCCGGGGCCGTAACAGTTCCCGCAATCGTTGCTCCGTGGGTGCTGCAATTGGCTCACGCGATTCATAATCCACACGCAGCATTTGTTGGGGATGGCGCTGCTGAGCACGGCCGATGTAGCGTTCCTTGACCGTGCTTGGTCGGCTGGGGTCACACAGAACCGCTTCATGGTCAATGCCGAGGTCTTCCAGCAGCTGCAGGATTCGCTGGCCATCAGGGTCGTTGCCGATCACTCCTGCTAGCATGACCCGCCCTCCTAGGGCGCGCACCAAACTGGCTACACTGCTGGCACCGCCCAACCGTTCTTCCTTCTTGTCGGCTCGCAACAAGACTACGGGCGCCTCTTGGCTGATTCGTTCGGCGTTGCCCCAGATGTAACGGTCGAGCATGATGTCGCCGACCACCAGAATTTGCGGGTGCCCCAGCCTTTCGACCAGTGTGTATAGCTCCGCGACCATGCACAGCTTCCCCCTAAATCAGGCCACACGTTGCCACGGTTCCGTCTGCGG
>BEIM01000415.1 GCA_002898995.1 bacterium HR36 | reverse complement strand
TATTTAGCAAGTTCAGCAACGCGATTATTGGTCCCGAACAAGCTATTCGTCTCCCAAAAGTCAGCCACGAGGTGGACTACGAGGCGGAGTTGGTCGTTATCATAGGCAAGCGAGGACGCTATATTCCCGAAAGCCAGTCATGGGACTATATTGCTGGCTACACTATCGGACACGATGTTTCGGCCCGCGACTGGCAACTGCGCAAGCCAGGCGGGCAATGGCTCGCGGGCAAAACTTTCGATACCTTCGCTCCGCTTGGTCCTGTCTTAGTCACGGCTGATGAAGTACCTAATCCCCACGACCTGCACATTGAGTTGCGTCTCAGTGGCCAAGTCATGCAACGCAGCAATACCAGTCAAATGATTTTCACAGTGGATAAACTAGTATCCTATATTTCGCAAGTGGTTACGCTCGAACCTGGCGACTTGATTTTTACCGGGACGCCCTCGGGCGTGGGTTTTGCCCGCAAGCCCCCTGTGTTCCTAAAACCCGGGGACGTAGTGGAAATCGAGATAGAGCAACTCGGTATCCTGCGCAATCCTGTGGTCGCCGAAGATTAGTGTCCGACTATCTCCCGGAAACACCCCGACATCTATCAACGGATATTAGAGAATCAGCGGCCCTGCTGAACCAAGACACCTTAACCTTGGGAGGAGTGGGCATGGTGCGGATCGGTATCGTCGGCATCGGGTTCATGGGAATGATCCACTACCTGGCAGCACAGCGGCTGCAAGGTGCTCAGGTAACGGCGCTAGTAAGCCGGGATCCCAAGAAACGAAGTGGCGACTGGCGAGGCATTCGCGGAAACTTTGGGCCTCCAGGTCAATTGATGGATTTGCAGGGAATTAAGACCTATAGTCAGTTGCAAGAGTTACTCGCAGATGCCGACATAGACTTGGTAGATATTTGCTTGCCGACTCATTTGCACGCCGCGGCGAGTATAGAGGCCTTACGCTCGGGAAAACACGTGCTCGTGGAAAAACCTATCGCTTTGCGTCCTGAAGAAGCCAATCGGATGGTTGAAATCGCACAACAGGCCGGAAAACTTTTGATGGTAGCTCAGGTGTTGCCATTCGTACCAGAATTCGCTTATGTGCTGCAACTAGCACGCGCCGGACAAGCTGGGAAATTGTTAGGGGGCCATTTGGAGCGGATTATTAGTAAGCCCGATTGGTCAGCCGAAATTGCTGACCCAGCAAAAACGGGCGGCCCGGCAGTAGATCTGCACATCCACGATACGCACTTCGTCGCCCTTTTAGCCGGTGTGCCGAAGGCAGTATTCTCAAGAGGGGTTATCGAGAATAATATCGTGGTGCATCTGACCACGCACTATATTTATGATAACCAGGGACCTGCGTGCCTCACCTGTTCCAGTGGCGCTTTATGTCAAAAGGGGCGCGAGTTTACCCACGGTTTTGAACTGTATTTTGAAAAAGCGACGGTGACCTATCGCTTAGGGTCTCCTTTGACGGTTTACTGGTCGGATGGTAGCACCGACCGGCCAGCCTTGAGCGGCGGGGACGACCCGACCACCGCGTTTACCGCCGAAATTCAAGCGGCTGTGGCTGCTGTGCGGCAAGGCCGCGCACCGGCAGAACTTAGTGCCTCGCTGGCTCGCGATGCGCTGAACCTGTGTTACTACGAAATCGAGTCCGCACTTACCGGCAAAATCGTAAACACCGGTTCTTAAATGTAAGATTCGCCAATCTGCTGCGCTGTGGGCTTGCACCACAGAGCCATCTAATGCTAGTTCTTTCGCCCATAAATCTCCAAGCCGCAGCAGGCACGCCATCGCGACTGCAGCAAACACAGTGCCTGGGCATACTGTTACGTTCTAAAGGTGAGCAAACTGTAGCCACGGTTGCGAGCGTTACTTATGCCAACTCTGAAAAAAGTCAAGGAAGATTGGCCGTCGGAAAGTAGTTGCGGCTCAACATACATCCGCGAGCCGCTATCGCCAACTGCGTAACTGCCTCCTCGGAAAGTAGTTGCGGTTCGACATGCATAGTTTCGACCAAAGAACAATCCGCCAGCAGGTTTTGCTGTCATTTATAAGGTGCGTTGAGCAAGTTTATGATCGCGTACGTGAACGAGCTTAGTACCGTGTTGCTCCTACTCACGAACTGGGTTTAGTACAGCAAATTGTGCGCCATCAGTGTGCCCCAACTTGATCTACGGCTAGTTTAGGCTGGCGAGGCAAAGCACACCTCCTTTGAGTTCGCTGTGTTGGCGTCGCATATCCTCGCGCGCTTGTCTAGCTATTAGGTCGGCCATCCTCGGGCACTGGGACTCAGCCCGCCGTGGTTCGGAAACGTTCTCGCAAGGACGAGCTTCTGAATACACACGCAAACCCTTCGAGGCCATGTCATTGCCGTGGCGTTACCTTTACTTCTTCGGGCGATTCCGCTCCATGTCCGACGTATCAGCATCTGTGAACACTACTTAGGGAAAATCAGGTGCCGACCCAAGTTTCCTCTTGACACAGCGGCGGGTTTCTTGGTAAGAGAGCACTCGGTGGATATTGTCGGCGAAATGCATATCTGCAGCAGCGGCGGGCGTCAGCCCGCCGTGATGCGAGAAACGTTCTAGCAAGGGCGGTTTCCTCAATGCACGCAGAGATTCGACGAGGCCGGGGCAACGGCAGCGTTTCACGCATCGCACGGACAGTTGCTAAGCCGCCCGTACCGAGTCTGGATTTCTCTGATGTCGGCGTTTCACGCATCGCACAGAGACTCGCCGAGCCCATGCCGTCGCCGTCGCACGACCTCCTACTTCAGCCGATTCGGCTCTGTGTCCGACGCAACACTTTCTGTGAACACTTCTTATGAAAAATCAGATGGCGACAAAAATTTCCTCTTGACACAGCGGCGGGTTTCTTGGTAAAAGACCTTCAGCGCACGCATTCCGTAACAGTAACACATCCAACGTTCCTTAGGAGCAACAACCATGAGCACGCTGTACTTCCGCGAAGGTGTGTGCAATGGGCACACACACACACACACACACACGGAGGCTGTGCGCCTGGCTTCGTGTGTGGTTCGGTAAACTTTTCCGCATCGAGGTAAAGCTCGACTCATTCGCTTGGAGGGTGAATGTTTAGACCTATAAATTTCCACCTTGCGTGCAGTGCTTAGACTAAGT
>BEIM01000414.1 GCA_002898995.1 bacterium HR36 | reverse complement strand
ATCGAAATCAATGATGTCCACAGCAGGAATGCCGACTTTCAAGAGTTCCAGATGGTCGTCGAGGACGGCGTGTTTAGCCTCGGGAATAAACGCCGCGCAGCGGAGCAACTCGGCATAACGCCAGATTTTCTCAACGAGTGGCCCGGCCTGCACTAGGGAATGCTGCTCGATGTAAAAACGAGGGTTTTTGCCAGCAATCATGTCCACAAGAACGGCTTCGCTGTAGGTGGGGGACTGTGGGGAGTGGCGACGCTGGCGGGCGTACTGCTGGGCGAAAAATTCCGAGCCGAAAAAATAGCGGTCACCGCCAAGTTCGCTCGGCCGCGGATCGAAAATATACTCCTCGCCGTCGAAACAGACGAAATCCACACCGAGGTGTACAGGTAACTGCGGCAGGAGGTGAGCCAGCTCCATCATGAGGGCCACGCCCGACGCACCATCGTTGGCGCCGAGGAATGGCTTGGTCCATAAGCGTTGGTCGCGTTCCTGGTCGGCGATGGGGCGAGTATCGTAATGGGTGCACAGTAACAATCGGCGAGGTCGGTCTGGGTACCAGCGAGCGATCAGGTTGGTCATTTTGACGGGCTCGCGGCGACTGCGCTGCTGCGCCTGAAATTGCTGCAACTCCACCTGAGCGCCACACTGTGCAAAATGCTGGCGGAGGAGTTCCTGCTGCCTTTTCATACCGACTGAGCCACTGAAGCGTGGCCCCAGTGCACAGAGGTCGCGGAGATACTGCATAGCCTGCTCACCGCGGAAAAAGCGGCCGGGCATGGTCAGGGTGCTCTCCAGAAGTTTGGCCGCGACTGGCTCGGAGACGGCGCTGGACTGATTGGCAGGAATGGGGGCGCGGGTATCTGAGGTGTTTGGAGGATTTCGCCCCAAACCGAACCAAATTCCCAAAGCCGTGGCGCTGGTCAGAACCGCTACCAGGAGGAAGAGCCGCTGCTTGATGCGTTCGGTGGTGTGGCTCATGGAGAGGCGACTGCCAGCGATGGGGCAGAGGGTGCCGAGAAGTTTGTGGCGCGGCATTGTTGGGCCAGGAGTTGAATGGGATGCCAGGCCGTACGGCCGGTCAGGTCGTGAATCTGGTGCCGACATGAAGTTCCGTTAGCCACCACCCAGGAATCCGGGCGTTTTTCCAGTTCCGGCAGCAAGGAGAGCCGGGCAATGGCCACGCTGATGTCGTAATGTTCGTAGCCAAACGAACCAGCCATACCGCAGCAAGTGGTGTCGAGCAATTCCACCGAAGCTTCGGGAATGAGTTGTAAGGCCCGCACGGTAGCCGAGCTGCCCAGCAGCGCTTTTTGGTGGCAATGGGTGTGCACGGCGAGAGGTCGGTCGAGCGGCGAGAACTCAAGATGAATAGCGCCCGCCTCCAGTTGCTCCCATACCCAGATTTCCACGAGCCGGGCCCGGCGAGCAATGGTTTCGGTGGCCTGGCCGGGGACAAGGTCCGGCCATTCGTCGGTGAGCGTCAGGAGGCAGCTAGGCTCGACACCGAGGAGAGCGGTCCCATCGTTCAGGTGGCGCGCGAGCAACGGTGCCTGGCGTGCCACGAGCTGGTGAGCTTCATCGAGGAAACCTTTGCTGATCAGTGTCCGGCCACAACACAGGTCGGGCCAGATTTCCACGCTAAAGCCTGCTTGTTCCAGCAAAGTAATGGCCGCCTGTCCGATCTCGGGTTCGCTCCAGGTGGTGAAGCAGTCGGCCAAGAAAAGCACGGTGCCGCGCTGGCCAGCTGGCGCTGCCGGCGTGTGCTGGCGATGCCAGTGGAGCAGGTGCTGCCGTGCCAGGCGGGGCCAGGACCGGCGATGATCCAACCCCGCTAGTTTCTCCGCCAGCCAACGCAGTGCGGAGCGCTGCGCTAACCATTCTACCAACGCTGCCAGTCGTGCCGCCCAGGGCATAAACCGACGCCACCCCGCCAGCAAGTAATCTCGAAGCGGTCGCCGATGTATCCGATAATAATGGCGCAGGAACTCGGCCTTGAGCTTGGCCAAATCCACGTTGCTCGGGCACTCTGCTTTGCATGCCTTGCACATCAGGCACAAGTCGAGAACTTCATACACCCAGTCGGAAGTGAAGTCGCGTAAAGGGTGTGCGCCAGCCAACGCCAACCGCAAAACATTCGCGCGAGCCCGGGTGCTGTCCTTTTCATCGCGGGTGGCTCGGAACGAAGGGCACATGACGCCGCCGTGCATTTTCCGGCATAGTGCCGATCCATTGCACAACTCGATCGCTCCAAGAAAGCCTCCTTGCCGACGGTAGTCGAAAACGTGGTCCAACCGGTACGGATCATACTGCGGACCGTAACGGAGGTTTTCGGTCATGGGTGGGGCATCTACTATTTTGCCTGGGTTCATCTGCCCCAGAGGGTCGAAAAGACGCTTGACCTGACGGAACGCCTCGTACACTTCATCGCCAAAAAGTTTGCGATTCCATTCACTGCGGGCCAGCCCATCGCCGTGTTCCCCACTTAGCGAGCCATTGAACTCCAGAACCAAATCCACGACTTCCTGGGTAATTCGCCGCATGCGGGCAACATCTTCGGCTTTTTTGAGATTCAAAATGGGGCGAATGTGGAGGCAACCGACACTGGCATGGCCGTAGTAAGCGCCGTCGGTGCCGTGCCGGCGGAGAATCTCGCGGAAGCGCCGCGCAAATTCCGGGAGGCGCTCGGGACTGACGGCAGCATCCTCGACAAAGGTGGTGGGCTTGCGGTCGCCGGGCATGCTTAGGAGCACGGGAAGCCCGGCGGTGCGTAGGTTCCATAACGGTTCGCGCGCCGCCGCTTCCTTCGCTTCGAGAACCGTTTGTACCCCTGGCAGATTCCTCAGCCGCGTCACCAGCCGATGCAACCGCTCCTCGACCTCCCGGCGGTCATCCCCTTGCAGCTCCACCAGCAGCAACGCCGCGGGACGCCCAACGATCAGCCGTTTTTCGCGTTGCAGAGCCAGGTTTTGTTCGGCCAGTTCGATCACCAATTGCTCCACCAACTCGACAGCGCAAGGGGCCCATTCCAGGCACGTCGCCACGGCGTCCATTGAGGCGGCTACGTAGACGAAATGGGGCACGGCTAGCATGCAGTACCGCGGACGCTTTACAATCTTCACCTCCGCTTCCGTGACGAAGGCCAGCG